>JBILFK010000069.1:0-7915 GCA_044351685.1 Rickettsiales bacterium
TGTACGCAACTACGATGATGCCCACGCCGCCTATCGCTGGATTGCCGATATGTATGGCAAAGATCAGCTACCCGATTGGAATTTTGATAAATTTGTATTCGACCGTAACGGTTTGCTTGTCGAAGCCTTCTCATCCATCACCGGGCCGGAAGCTGATTCTATTGCTGAAGCTATCGAGACCGGGCTTGCCGTAAAAGTGAAAAATCCTACGCCAGCGCCGGCTGCGAAGGAAGAGTAGCCGACTCCGCCTTACGGCGATCTTCGCGCGCACTCCATTGCATTTCGGCAGCAGTCCCTTGCAGCCTGCCTTGCGTTACAGCACCAACCCGCGTGGCAATATCTTTTGCAAGCGTTACCGCATCTAGATTGGTGCCTTTTTGCTTGGCCATATATTCGCTGACATCTTTCAGCACCGCCGCCTGCATTTCTTGGGGTTGCGCCGCGATGATACGGGCAGCAGCATCTTCGAGCTGTGCCAGATCTTCTGGCTTAAATCCCGATTTGGAAAGCTGATCGCGGTTCGACATCAGCAGCATAATATTCGACATGATGTAGCATGCCGCCGTGGTCATTGAAAAATAATGCGGCTTTAAGGCTATTTTGGCTTTTCCAAAATCTTTGAAGTCACCAAAGGCTTTCAGCGACGTGAAAATATTGTTGGTGGCATAGAGTGTGCCAGTAATACGCAGTGGTTTTTCTTTTGCAAAGGCCAGCGCTTTATCGAAGAAATTCCCACCTTCAGCTTTTTTCTGGGCTTCGGGGTCTTCTTTAATAAATAATCCGGCCAGTGCACCAAGCCCGACAATTGTGCCCATCCAGAACGTAGAAGACATCCCACGAAATGCGTTAAGGTTCATAGCTTTTGGTAGCAGTGTTTTACCGGCCTTTATTTCCGTAAGCCCCTGCTTCACTAGCAATGCCGAGCCAATACCAAAGGCCCCATTCAACATTTCCGAAGGGTGCTCGTAGAGAAAATTCTCAAATTTTTCCCAGAAATTTTTATCGCGCAGCAGTTTATTCTGCCCCGCTTGATCAGTCGGAATGGTAATGCCGCTATCTTTCAGATGCTGCTTCAAGCGTTCGGCCTGCATATCCAGCTGCTTGGCGGTCGATGGGTTGCCGTACACACCCGCTGCAAGCCCACCGCCAAACCATAGCGCGCTACCTACTACTTCATCCATAATTTTGACGTGTTTGCCGCTGGCGCGACCGCGCGCCAGTGCGGCGGCAATCAGTGCCGCATCTCCAAGCATATAGCCATAGCCAGCCAACTTAATGGTCTGGTCTTGCAATGTCTGGTGTCCATCCGGATTGCTAGATGATGACTGCAATACACACTCCTACACCCTGCATTCTAACATTGCAGTATGACAGGTTCATGACAGTGCGGAGGCTATTTACAGGCCCCTAAGGTCAAGAAAATGGTGATCCGGGTGGGACTCGAACCCACGGCCACCTGATTAAAAGTCAAGTGCTCTACCAACTGAGCTACCGGATCGTACCTGTGTGGCTAAGAGGCGCGAACTTACGAAGATTGCCGCGTTTGTCAAGCAAACCGTGCGAATAGCTTATAAGGGGGGTATATCCCCACCTTTCCAGCCCTCCCGCAGGCTACCTGCATGCGATTGCAGGGTACCTTTGGCAATGGCAGCGCGAATTTCCTGCATTAATTCCTGATAATAGTGCAAATTATGCTGGCTTAAAAGCATCGGCCCCAGCATTTCGCCCGCTTTGAATAGATGGTGCAAATAGGCCCGGCTATAGCGGTTTACCGGGCTACTGCTATGCGGGTCGAGCGGGCGGTGGTCATCGGCGTGGCGAGCATTGCGAAGGTTAATTTCGCCCATACTGGTATAGGCGCGCGCATTGCGCGCCGAGCGGGTGGGAATCACGCAATCGAACATATCCACACCCCGTTCCACGGCACCCAATATATCATCGGGTTTGCCCACACCCATCAGGTAGCGGGGTTTTTCGACGGGTAGCGCTGGGGCAGTAAAATCCAGCACGCGGAACATTTCGGCCTGCCCTTCGCCCACAGCAAGCCCGCCAATGGCATAGCCATCGAAGCCAATATCAGTTAGCGCCTTTACCGATGCATGGCGCAATGCTTCATACACCCCGCCCTGCACAATACCAAATAGCGCATAGCCTTCGCGCTTCACAAACGCTTCACGGCAGCGCGCCGCCCAACGCATGGAAAGCTGCATGGAATCTTCGGTTTGTTTTTCCGTGGCGGGAAACGGCGTGCATTCATCGAGCACCATGGTAATTGTGCTGCCAAGCAAATGCTGAATTTCGATAGCGCGTTCGGGGCTTAACTCCCAGCTGCTGCCATCGATATGCGATTGAAACGTTACCGCATGCTCGCTTAACTTGCGTAAGCCGGAAAGCGACATCACCTGAAACCCGCCCGAATCGGTAAGAATCGGCCCCTGCCAATTCATAAACTGGTGCAACCCGCCCAAACGCGCCACACGCTCGGCCCCCGGGCGCAGCATTAAATGGTAGGTATTTCCCAAAATAATATCCGCACCCGTATCGCGCACCTGTTCAGGGTGCATGGCTTTCACGGTCGCCGCCGTGCCTACTGGCATAAAGGCTGGCGTTCGAATTATGCCGTGTTTGGTGTGCAGCTCGCCCGTGCGGGCGTTGCCTTCGCGGGCGTGGATATGAAATGCGATACTCATGCACGCTCCAACAAACACGCATCGCCATACGAATAAAAGCGGTATTTTTGAGCAATCGCGTGCGCGTAGGCAGCCTGCATACGTTCCAACCCAGAAAATGCACTAACCAGCATAAACAATGTCGATTTTGGCAAATGAAAATTAGTCAGCAGCCTATCCACCACCCGAAACTGGTAGCCGGGGGTAATGAAAATATCGGTCTGGCCACTCCACGCACCTAGCGTGCCGCTGGCTGCTGCTGTTTCCAGCACTCGCACACTGGTGGTGCCCACCGCCACCACCTTGCCTCCTGCCGCACGCGCAGCCGCAATTTCATCCGCTACTTCGGCGCTGATTTCACCCCACTCGCTATGCATGTGGTGGGCGCTGGTATCTTCGACCTTTACCGGCTGGAAGGTGCCCGCCCCCACATGCAATGTTACAAACACGCGTTTTATGCTACGCGCATCGAGTGCGGCAAACAGGGCCTCGGTAAAATGCAGCCCAGCCGTGGGTGCGGCCACCGAACCTTCGGGTTGGGCATAAATGGTTTGATAGCGCGCGGCATCTTCCGGTGTATCGGCACGCGCAATGTAAGGCGGCAAAGGCATATGGCCAAAGCGGTGCAGTTTTTCAAAAAACACTGCGCCAACATCGTTGAACGCCAGCAACACCTGACCATCGGGCGTGCGGCCTTGCACCGTTGCTTCAAAGCCTTCACCAAAACAAAGCTGCATACCCTCTTTGAGTTTTTTGGCGGGGCGCGCAAAGGCTTGCCAAATACTAAACTGTTCCAGCCGAGCACATACTGTGCTGGCTTGCACGCCGCTTCGCGGGCTCATGGCTGACTCGCGACTACTGTTGCTCGAATCACCAGCATCTATGAGAGGTTGGTGCAGCAACACTTCCACCTGCTTACCGCCCACATCGCAAAATAACCGCGCGGGAATCACGCGGCTATTGTTAAACACCATGATATCACCAGACTGCAGCAACGCAGGCAAATCGCGCACGACTGCATCGTGCAGTGACGCATCTACCTGTAATAGCCGCGCGCTATCGCGGGGCTCGGCGGCAGTTTGCGCAATCAGCGCATCTGGAAGCTGAAAATCGAATTGATCAACGCGCATGGCAGCCAAAAAAGTAAGTTAGGCTGCACGCAACATGGGCTACATCACATCGGCTGCAACGCGCAGCGTGATAATGCGATCAGGGTCGGTAACGGCACCATTATCATCTGAATCGCCTTTTTTTATGTTATCGACAAATTCCATACCCTGCACCACCTGCCCAAAAATGGTGTATTGGCCATCAAGGAATGGAGCAGGTTTGAAGCAGATGAAGAACTGCGAATCGGCACTGTTCACATTTTGTGCACGCGCCATGCTCAGCGTGCCGCGCACATGGTGGGCGCTTGAAAATTCAGCTTTCAGGTTTTTACCCGAGCCACCTGAACCGGTGCCGGTAGGATCACCGGTTTGTGCCATGAAACCATCGATCACGCGGTGAAACACAATACCATCATAGAATTTTTCGCGCGCTAGCTGCTTAATGCGCTTCACCGTGCGTGGCGCCAAATCTGGGCGCAAATCGATAACCACTTTGCCATCCTTAAGTTCGAGAATGAGTTTATTTTCAAGATCCGGCGCAGCGGAGGCTGGTTTAGCGGCCATAGTTAATCCTATAACAAGACAAAGGGTTAGAAGGGTACGAAGCATTTGCATACAAACTCCATGTGTGATGCCAAGCGGTTAGCAGCTTGCAGTGTGCTTGCAAAGTAAAATTAAAGGCGTGGCTTCAGGAAATGCTGCGCAAGCGATTCGGCCACTTCGGGCGAAACGAATTTGGAAACATCGCCGCCCAAGCGCGCAATCTGCTTCACAAAGCGCGACGAAATAAAATGCGTCGCGTCTGATGCGGTGAACAGCAAGATATAGTAATTGAAGGCAAAAATATATTGCTCGCGACTTAAGAATAATGTTAAATTATTTGAAATATTTCCGGTGTTTTATGTTTAAAAACCAAGCGTTTTCACTCGTTGAGCTTTCTATTGTGTTGGTAATTTTGGGCTTGCTCACGGGTGGCATTCTCACTGGTCAGTCGCTTATTCGTGCCTCCGAGCTTCGCAGCGTTAGTGCCGATTTCCAGCGTTATCAGGCCGCCGTGAACACCTTTCGTGATAAATATTTTGCGCTTCCCGGTGATATGCGAAACGCCACCAGCTTTTGGGGCGTGCAGAACGCCACCCCCGCCACCTGCCAAACCACGGCAAGCAGCACCGCCCTTACCTGCGATGGCACAGGCGATGGTCAGATATGCTGTGGGTATGAAATCTTCCGTGCATGGCAACACCTTGCCAATGCTGGGCTGATTGAAGGCACATATTCCGGAATTGATGGCGGCGCAGGTGCGGGCTACGACCCAGTGATTGGTGGCAATGTTCCACGCGGAAAAATAAGTAACACAGGATGGAGTTTTTGGCATTCATCGGGGGGGGCGGATGCCAATTGGTTCACTCACAAAGCGCTTGGGAATATGTTGGCTTTTGGCACCGACAACAATTACCTTACGCAAGGTGCTGCCCTTAAAGCTGAGGAGGCGTGGAACATCGATACAAAAATGGATGATGGAAAACCGGCTTATGGTAAAATAATCGCCATGAAGGGAACAACATCCGTAATACCAAATTGCGCGACAACTGCGGTTGAAACCACCGCAGAATATAATGTTACCAACAGCACCATATCATGCCACTTGAATATGGGGCTTTAACCCCTCGGCATAATGAAATGCTGCGCGAGCGATTCGGCCACTTCGGGCGAAACGAATTTGGAAACATCGCCGCCCAAGCGCGCAATCTGCTTCACGAAGCGCGACGAAATAAAATGCGTCGCGTCTGATGCAGTGAGGAATACTGTTTCCAGTTCCGGCGCAATTTTGTTATTCACGCTGGCCATCTGAAATTCATATTCAAAATCGGAAACTGCGCGCAACCCACGAATCAGCAGGGTGGCTTTTTGCTCGCGCGCGAAATTGGCAAGCAACCCGCCAAAATGCTGCACGCTTACACGGGCAGCATCAGCGCCGAGGGCTTTTTTCACATCGCGCTCGACAAGTTCGGCACGAAATTCGACATCAAAAATAGGTTCCTTACCCGAATCGAGCGCCACGCCAATCACCAGCCTATCGACCACGCGCAGTGCACGGCGTATGATGTCGATGTGCCCAAGGGTGATAGGGTCAAACGTGCCGGGATAAATACCAATATTCATATGTACCGTGCCTTGTTAACGCGTTATCACAGGAGCGGATGCGGCAGATTGTCCAGTAAAAACATTGATATCGTCAATCAATTGGTTCTTTTGATCTTCAAGCTTATGCAGCAACACACCAGCGCGCTGCGCGCTATCGTTATCCAATCCAGCTTCTGGCGTTTTCACGAAGTCGCGTAATTGCTTGAATTCACCATGGCGATATTCATATTTATCGATGGCAGATTGTAACTCTGCCTTGAGAGGCTCGATGTCTGCACTGGGATCCATATCGTGCATCTGCAAGGGCATCGACATGTTCTGCACCATGTTGAGGAAATAATCTTTGAACCATTCCCAACGATTGCGCTGGCCGAGTTCAGGCTTTTGCGGGTTAGGCTCTGTGCCCCACTTGATGCTCGGCACATCCAGTATGCCACGCAACTGCTCGACAGTGGCGCTTACATCCTCAATGCGGCGTTCAATAGCAGCAGGCGTTCCCGGTTCAGGCGCATCGCCACCGATTTTAACACCAGCCATCCGGCTTATGCCTCGGTCGATTCAGTAGCGTCGCCTTCTTCACCAACAGTGTCGCCACCCTCTTCTTCGGGTACGCGCACGGCAGAAATCACTACTTCGCCATCTTGCGTACGGAAGGTTATCACCCCCTGCGAGGTACGACCGCAAAGGCGAATATCGCGCACAGGGGTGCGAATTAATGTGCCTTTATCGGTCATCAGCATGATCTGATCGGTATCGAGCACAGGGAAGCTGGCCACGATAAGGCCCGTTTTTTTGCTGATGCCCATGGCGGTTACACCCGAGCCACCACGATCCGTCACGCGGTATTCGTAGGCGCTGGTGCGCTTGCCATAACCGTTTTTGGTAACGGTGAGAATAAATTCTTCTGCGCCCTCGAACTCAGCAATCTGTGCATCATTCAGCGTAATGTTGCTGCTGGTTTCAATTTCTGGTGCATCGCCCTCATCGGTTTCACCCGAAGCGCGGCGCTTGGCTGCTGCGTATTTCAGGTAAGCATCACGCTCATCGGCGCTGGCACGAATACCGTGCAGTACGGTCATGGAAACCACTTCATCGCCTTTGGCGAGCTTGATACCGCGCACGCCATCCGAAGTGCGAGATTTAAACACGCGCACCGCCGTAACGGGGAAGCGTACCGCCTTACCATCGCGCGAGGAAAGCATCACATGGTCTTCTTCGCTGCATGAGCGCACACCAATGAGTTTATCGGTATCATCGAGCTTAATCGCGATTTTACCGCCCTTGTTGATATTCTTGAAATCCGACAGATCGTTGCGGCGCACGTTCCCCGCAGCGGTCGCGAAGAAGATATGCAGTTTATCCCACTCTGCTTCATCTTCGGGCATCGGCATGAAGGTTTCGATCGTTTCGCCCTGAGCGAGTGGGAAAATATTCACCAACGCCTTGCCGCGCGCCTGCGCACCCGAAAGCGGCAACTGATATACTTTCAAACGGAACACTTTACCGCCCGACGAGAAGAACAATACCGGTGTGTGGGTGTTGGCCACGAACAATTCGGTGGTAATATCTTCTTCGCGCAGATCAATGCCACTGCGGCCTTTGCCGCCACGACGCTGGGCGCGGTAGGTGGCAAGCGGCACGCGTTTGATGTAACCACCCGCCGTTACCATCACCACCATTTCTTCGCGCTGAATCAGCGATTCCATATCCACTTCGAATTCAGAATCCTCGATTTGCGTGCGGCGCGGCACGGCGAATTCTTCTTTCACTTTCACCAACTCGTCGCGCATCAGGCCATAAAGTTTTTCGCGGCTGGCAAGAATGCTCAGGAATTCGGTGATTTCAACAGCGAGCTCTTTCAGTTCGCCATCAATCTTTTCCTGTTCCAGACCGGTTAAGCGTTGCAAGCGCAACTCCAGAATGGCTTTTGCCTGCGCCTCGGTGAATTTGATTTTATCGGCCTCGAGCACGTTGCCGGAATCTTCTACCAGT
>JBILFK010000070.1:0-7810 GCA_044351685.1 Rickettsiales bacterium
AACGTGAATGTCTCTCCACTGTCATCCCGACTTTTCGCAGAAAACGTCGGGAACCATTCTTGCAGTGATGCGGTAAAGTAGTAATAGACCCCGACGTTGCAAGTGCAAGTCGGGGTGACACTTTATGGGAAGCTAGCTGCTCACGCCTAATAGTTCTGTTCGCGCAGCAGAACATCATCGCGGTGATGCGCGAGTGCTGGCAATTGTGCGCGAATGCGCGCCACTTCGGCCAGGTTGATTTCTGCGGTAATTACGCCGGGTGCATCACCCGCCTGCGCAAGTATTTCGCCCCACGGGTTTACTATCAGCGCATGGCCATACGTTTCGCGCCCGCCCGGGTGCACACCGCATTGCGCGGGGGCCAGCAGATAGGCCGCGCTTTCAATCGCGCGTGCCTGCAGCAACACATGCCAATGCGCCTGCCCGGTAACGCGGGTGAAGGCCGAAGGCACCGTCAGAATTTCGGCACCCGCACGCGCCAGCGTGCGATACAGGTTGGGGAAGCGCACATCGTAGCAAATGGAAAGGCCAAGCGCGCCCACATCGCCCGTGCGCAACATCACGGCTTCATCGCCTGCCACAAACTGCGACGATTCACGGTAGCTATGGCCACCCGCCAATTCTACATCGAACAAATGTAGCTTATCGTAAACCGCGGCAATGCTGCCATCGGGCGCAATCACCACTTGCCGGTTCGCTGATTTTTCGCTGTGTTCCACACTGCAACGAATCGAACCAATAATCAGCCAGCGTTTGTTGCGTGCCGCCCAATTGCGCGCAAAGCGAATACCCGCATGTTCTTCCATTGCCACGATAGCGGCGGCATTGGTGCCTTCGCGGCGCATATAAAACGTGTTTTCCGGCGTGGCGATCAGTGCAGCATTTTGCACCACCGCTTGCTGCAATAAGGCTTCGAGCTGCGCGATATTTTCATCCATCACGTCGCCACTTGTCATCTGGATACATGCTGCCTTGAATGTGGTTGCCATAGCCTCGTGTTACTCCTTCACTGTGCGTGCAATGCTTAGCACGCCCACCCATGCAGCACCGGCATCTTTGAGAGCGCGGGCGCAGGCATTGGCGGTTGCGCCTGTAGTTACCACATCGTCGATTAAAACGATACGTTTTCCTGCAATCTGTTCGGGGTGTTTTACGGCAAAGGCGCGGCGCATATTGCGCAGGCGCTCGCTGCGCTTCATGCCGGTTTGCTGCGTGGTATTGCGCACTCGCGTCAGCGCATGGGGCTGGCAGGCAATGCCTGTGCGCTCGGCCAGCGCATAGGCCAGCCATGCCGATTGATTATACCGCCGCTTCAGCAACCGCCGCCAATGCAGCGGCACGGGCACCAGCGCATCGGCATGTTGCAACATATCGCCGCTTGCCTGCTGCATGTGCTGCGCGTAACGCGCAATCGCGCCCATGCTGTCATGGTATTTGAGTGCCGAAATGAGCGTGCTTGCCGTGTGATTATACACCATCACCGCGCGCGCTACATCAAATTCTGGCGGGGTGGCGATACATTCGGGGCAGAGCGCGCCTGCTTCCATCGGCACGCTGAACGGGATACCGCAGCACTCGCATAGCGGCGCGGTAATACGGTGCAGCGATGCAAAACACGCCGCACACAAATTGCCATTGCCGCTAACCGGCACCATACATGCCGGACAATGCGGTGGAAACACGTTATCCATAAGCAAATGGCTGACAGCCGAAATGAGTTCGCGTAGGGTTGGCATCTGCCCACTTAATCAGGCCGCTGCCCATGACGCAACCCCCAGCATTGTTTGATACCGCACTGGCCGTGCGCAGGCAGGCACGCGCCAGCCTGCCCGATATTGCGCCAGTGCTCGATGAAATTTATCGCCGCACGGTGGATAGATTGCTCGATATTCGCGAGCGCTACACCACCATTCACCATATCGGCATCAGCGATGCATCGCTGCGCGCGGCACTGGCGGCGCATGACTACCAAGCAGAAATTTTGCCCGTGCCACTAACCAGCGAGGTATGGATTGCGCATGAAACCCTGCCGCTAAGTGAAGCAACCTGCGATGCGATTGTATGTGTGATGGGCTTGCAGTATGTGAATGATTTGCCCGGCGTGCTGATACAGTTACGCCGCGTACTGAAACCGAACGGCTTGCTGCTGGCGGTGCTGCCGGGGGTGAGCAGTTTGCAGGAATTGCGGCACGTGTTGGGCGAGGTAGAGAGTGCCGCGTATCAGGGCATATCGCCGCGCATTGCACCGTTTCTCGAGGTGCGCGATGCGGGCGGCCTGCTGCAGCGTGCCGGGTTTGCCTTACCGGTGATTGATAGCGAACGCATCACGCTTACCTATCCGGAAATTTTTTCGCTGATGCGCGATTTGCGCGCCGCCGGGCAAACCAGCTGCCTTGCAGGTAGGCGCAGCGCGTTTACCCCGCTAGGGTTTTTTGCGAAAGCCGCCGACCTGTATGCCGAGCGCTACGGCGATAGCGATGGCCGCATTGCTGCCACGCTTGAACTATTAACTCTCACCGCCTGGTCGCCGCATGCCAGCCAGCAGCAAGCGTTGCAGCCGGGTAGTGGTAAGGTATCGTTGATTACGGCGCTGGAGTAGCGAAGAACCAAGATATGGCTTACGCATCGCCCATTCGGTAGGCTTCGAGCGCCGGAATAAGTGGAATATCGGCAGGCGGCATCGGCATGGCGCGCATTTCGCGCGGGCGCTTCCAGCATAAATTCTGCCCCTCGCGTGACTCGGGTATCCCCTCCCAGCGATTGACAACATACAGCAGCATCAGCAGGTGAAACTGTTCATAGGCATGGCTGACAAAGGTAAGCGGTGCAAAACAGTTGGTGCATAGCTCAATGCCCAATTCTTCGCGCAACTCACGGATCAGTGCCGCTTCGGGCGTTTCACCTGCATCGATTTTACCGCCGGGAAATTCCCATAACCCCGCCAGCGATTTGCCTTCCGGGCGCTGCGCTAACAGCACGCGGCCATCGGCATCGAATAATGCGGCGGCAACAACGGTGATGGTTTTACGGGTGTCGGTCATGGCATCCAGCTTCCGATGGAATGGCATGCGAAGCAACCAAAAACTTCACCGCTATCAGGAACGGTAATCGGCGTTGATGGCAATATAGCCGTGGGTGAGGTCGCAGCTCCACACTTCGGTGCGGCCGCTGCCCACACCAATATCCACTTCAATTAAAATTTCGCGGCCTTGCATATGCGCGGCCACGGGTGCTTCGTCATAGTGCGCCAGGCGTTCGCCTTCCTTGGCAATCCACACGCCACCAATGGCAATGCTTAGGGCATCGCGCAGCACTTTTTCGCCCGATTTGCCCACCGCCATTACCACCCGCCCCCAATTAGCATCTTCGCCGGCAATTGCGGTTTTAATCAGTGGTGAATTGGCAATGCACAAACCAATGCGGCGGGCGGCATCATCATGCTCGGCGCCGGTCACTTTCACGGTAATCAGTTTTTGTGCGCCTTCGCCATCACGCGCGACCAGTTGCGCCAGTTCAATCATCAGCGAAGTGAGCGCCGCCTCGAATGCGCTGGCACGCGCATCGCTTTGCGAAGCGATAGGCTGCATGGCTGCCTTGCCGGTGGCAAATAGCAGGCAGGTATCGCTGGTAGACGTATCGCCATCGACCGTGACAGAATTGAAACTCAGTGTGTTCGCCCGCGCCAGCATGGCTTGCAGCACGGGTGCAGCAATGGCGGCATCGGTGGCAAGGAAGGCCAGCATGGTGGCCATATCGGGCGCGATCATGCCCGAGCCTTTGGCAATACCGTGCAGCGTTACCGTGACACCATCCAGCTTCACGGTGCGCGTGGCGGCTTTGGCAAAGGTGTCGGTGGTCATGATAGCGTGTGCCGCCTGATGCCAGCCACCCGGCTGTAACCCAGATGCGAGTTTTGGCATCACCGCGGTAATTTTACTGGCATCAAGTGGTTCGCCAATCACGCCGGTTGAAGCAAGGAACACCTCGTTCTCACGTATATTGAATTGTGCGCAAATCGCAGCGGCTGTATCCTGCACTGCCTGTGCACCCCGCTTACCCGTGAAGGCATTGGCATTGCCGGAATTCACCAACAGCGCGCGCGCTTTGCCGCTTTGCAGTTGCGTGCGGCACCAATCCACAGCGGCGGAAGGGGTTTGTGTGCGGGTAAGCACCCCGGCTATCTGCGTGCCTTCGGCGAACCGCATCAGCAATACATCGTCGCGCCCGGCATATTTGATACCGGCCTGCGCTACCGCCATTTCAATACCGGCGATAGGCGACATATTCGGCATAGCATCAGGTGCCAGCGGGGAACGGGTAAGCGGCGCGCCCATTAGTCTTCCGAAGTGGCGGGGAGGGCTTTGGGTTTTTTCTCGAAGGGAATTTCGTTGCCCTTCGCATCGAACATCACGATTTTTGCTTTATCCAACAAGCCTTGCACATAGCTGTTCAAAGCGCGCTCGCGCAGCTGATTGCGCAGTTCTTCGCGCATATCGTTCAGCGGCGTGATGGTCACTGGGCGAATATCTTCGACCTGAATAATATGCCAGCCAAACGGCGATTTTACCGGTTCAGAAATCTCGCCTTTATCGAGCGCGAAAGCGGCATCGGCAAATTCTTTCACCATTTTATCGGCAGTGAAATAGCCCAGATCGCCGCCTTGCTCGGCGCTGCCGGGATCTTTGGAAAATT
This sequence comes from Rickettsiales bacterium, assembly GCA_044351685.1. Classification (GTDB taxonomy): domain Bacteria; phylum Pseudomonadota; class Alphaproteobacteria; order Rickettsiales; family UBA3002; genus JALHRI01. Next base: position 4,693 of record JBILFK010000070.1, read on the forward strand.
CCTTCGCAAGCGCTTCGAAATTACCACCATCATCGAGTTTTTTGGCAACTTCTTTGGCCTTTTTCTTGGATTCTACCAGAATATGGCTAGCGCGAATTTCGTTTTTGCCTTTTTGTTCCTGCACGTATTTCGCATAGGCTTTTTCGATGGCGGCATCGTTCACCAATGCACCGCCGCGTACATCCAGCAGTTGGCGCACCAGCAATTTCTGCTTGGCTTCTTCGAGTAGTTTTTTAAAGGCTTCGGTATTTTCAATGCCTTGCGAGGTTGCTTCGTTCAGCAACAATTCCTGCGTGACCACACCGCGCAGCACGTTTTGCTGAATGGCGGGGTTCACCGTTTCAAATGCCGGTGCTGCGGTTTCGGGAAATAAGCCAGCCCATGATTTTTGCACAGTTTCTGCCGATATTTCATCGCCGTTCACCTTGAGCATGATATAATCATCGGCAAGTGCTACCGGTGCATAAAGGCTTAAAAGCAAGGGAATCAGAAAGCGTGACATAGTTCCTCCGGGATAGGTCTGCTCTTTCGCACAAAACACGCTGCTGCGCAAGGGCTGTTGACAGGGCGCGACGCAAGCCCTATCTAGCCGACATTGAATTATCATCAGCGTAAGGAAAAGCGATGCTAGGAGCATTGGCGAAACGCGTGTTTGGCAGCGCCAATGAACGCTTAATTCGTAGTTTTAGTCGTGATGTGGAAGCCATTAATGCGCGCGAGGCGCATTTTGCAGCCATGAGCGATGCGCAGCTGGTGGCGCAAACGGCTTCATTCAAACTGCAACTGGCCGAAGGCGCCAAGCTCGATAGCCTTCTGGTCGATGCCTTTGCCGTGGTGCGCGAAGCTTCAAAGCGCACGCTCAACATGCGCCATTTCGATGTGCAGCTGATGGGCGGCATGGTGCTGCATAAAGGCATGATCACTGAAATGAAAACCGGCGAAGGTAAAACGCTGGTGGCCACCCTGCCTGCCTACCTGAATGCGCTTGCCGGGCGCGGCGTACATATTGTAACCGTGAACGATTACCTTGCCGCGCGCGATGCGCAGTGGATGGGCACGATTTTCGAATTTCTCGGCTTGCGCGTGGGCGTGATCAAGCACGGCATCGAAGATGAGGAGCGCCGCGATGCGTATCTGTGCGATATTACCTACGCCACCAACAACGAGCTAGGGTTCGATTATCTGCGCGATAACATGAAGTTTCACCGCGAAGATATGGTGCAGCGCCCATTCCACTATGCGATTGTCGATGAAGTAGATTCGATTCTGGTTGATGAAGCGCGCACCCCGCTGATTATTTCAGGCCCCACCGAAGATAATTCACAGCTTTATGTGCTGGTGAATAAGCTGATGCCGAAAATTACCCCGGCCGATTACGACAAAGACGAAAAAGCCCGCAGCGTGAATTTGAACGAAGAAGGCGTCGCCAAAATGGAAGCGCTGCTGAAAGGCGCGAATTTACTGGCCGAAGGCACGCAGCTTTACGACATCGAAAATGTCGGCACGGTGCATCACGTGAATCAGGCATTAAAGGCGCATATGCTATTCAGCCGCGATACGGATTATATCGTGAAAGATGGCAAGGTGATTATCATCGATGAATTCACCGGCCGCATGATGGAGGGCCGCCGCTATAGCGAAGGGCTGCACCAGGCACTCGAAGCCAAAGAAGGCGTGCGCATCCAAAACGAAAACCAAACACTCGCCTCCATCACCTTCCAGAATTATTTCCGCCTGTATCCAAAACTTGCCGGCATGACCGGCACGGCGATGACCGAAGCCGCCGAATTCGCCGATATTTACAAGCTCGAAGTGGTGGAAGTGCCCACACAAAAACCGGTCGCGCGTAAAGATTCCGACGATGAAATCTACCGCACCAGCGACGAGCGCGACAAAGCCGTAGTGGCGCTTATCAAGGAATGCCATGCCCGCAAACAGCCCGTGCTGGTGGGTACCGTGAGCATTGATAAATCGGAAGCCTTTGCCAAGCGCCTCAAAAAAGAAGGCATTCCGCATCAGGTGTTGAATGCGCGCTACCACGAACAAGAAGCGCAAATTATCGCGCAGGCCGGTAGGCCAGGCGGGGTAACGATTGCCACCAACATGGCCGGGCGCGGCACCGATATTATGCTGGGCGGCAATGCCGCCATGCGTATCGCGCAGGAAACCCGCAAAGCCAAAGACGAAGCCGAGCGTGCGCGCCTTGAAGCTGCCATTCGCGAAGAAATCGCCCGCGATAAAGAAACCGTGATTCAGGCGGGCGGCCTATTTGTGATAGGTACCGAGCGGCATGAAAGCCGCCGCATCGATAACCAGCTGCGCGGCCGTTCTGGCCGTCAGGGCGATCCGGGCGCGTCGAAATTTTTCCTTTCGCTGCAAGATGATTTAATGCGCATTTTCGGTTCCGAGCGCATGGATGCCATGCTGGTCAAGCTTGGCCTGAAAGAAGGCGAAGCCATTTTCCACCCATGGATGAACAAAGCCATCGAACGCGCACAAAGCAAAGTGGAACAGCGCAACTACGAAATGCGCAAAACCTTGCTCAAGTTCGATGACGTGATGAACGATCAGCGCAAAGTGATTTACGAACAGCGCATTGAACTGATGGAAGCCCCCGATGTCAGCGACACGATTCGCGGCATGACCGACGATGTGATCGAGCAATTGGTGCATGCCTATATTCCGCCCGGTGCTTACGCTGAAGCGTGGGATCCTGCCTCGCTGCATAACGAGTTGCGCAACGTATTCGGCATCGATTTCCCCACGGTGGAATGGGCGAAAGAAGAAGGCATTGCTGATGAAGAAATTATTCAGCGCTTAAAAGCGGGCGTGACGCGTATGCTCGATGAAAAGGCCGCCGCATTGCCGCCAGAAATTTACAAGCTCGGCGAAAAGCGCATGCTGCTGCAAACGCTTGATCAGCTTTGGAAAGACCATTTGCTTTCGCTCGATCATTTGCGGCAAGGGATTAATTTGCGCGCCTACGCGCAGCGCGAGCCGCTGAACGAATATAAGCAGGAAGCCTTCTCGCTGTTCGAGCATATGCTCAACCATCTGCGCGAAGTGATTGTTACGCGTATCTCGCGCATGCAATTGCGCGTAACACTCACCGAAGATG
>JBILFK010000009.1:0-21551 GCA_044351685.1 Rickettsiales bacterium
GACCCATTTTCGGGTCGGCTAGCATTTCATAGCGGTGTGGATCTTGCCGGGCCTGTTGGCACGGGCGTGTATGCCAGCAATGCCGGACGCGTGACAGCGGCCACCTGGAAAGGTGCCTACGGCAACGCCGTGGATGTTGAACATGGGCTTGGGTTCAGTACGCGCTACGGGCATTTGCGCAGCATGTTGGTGCGCCCGGGACAAATGGTAAAAAAAGGCCAGCTGATTGGCGTGCAGGGTTCGACCGGACGTTCCACCGGTAATCACCTGCATTACGAAGTACGCTTAAACGACCGGGCACTGAATCCGGCAAGTTTTTTGAAAGCAGGCAATTATGTTCGGACGCTCGAATAGCGGTTCCCACAATAAAACCCCCGTCGCTAGTATGCGTAAAGGCACATCACCTTCGGTGATTTCTGCGGATATGCATGTGCTTGGCAATATTGTCAGCAGCGGGCTGCTCGATATCGATGGGCAGATCGATGGCAATGTGAAATGCCAGATTGCGACCGTGCGCTCGAATGGTCGTGTGCGTGGTGATATTCAGGCCGAGGCGATTCATATCTATGGCGTTGTCGAAGGGCTTGTAAAAGCGCGCTCTGTTTCCCTGTATTCAACAGCGAAAGTGCAGGGCACGATCATGCATGAATCGCTCTCGATTGAAGATGGCGCCTTTGTAGATGGTAAATTCAAGCGCACCGATAATGTATTCGTAGAAGATGACACGGCGCATGCACGCCTGCCGCATTACGATGCCAGCTTCGATAACGATAACCCCGAGCCTTCCTCGCCAGAAGAAATGAAGATGCTCGAGAACCTTCGACTCATCAGCTAGTCTTTTTTATCACCCCATAGTTTCTTCAGCGTATCCGAGCGCCCCGAGCCGTGCTTATAAAGATTATAGTGGATGGCGTTTTTCTTGTAATAGCCTTGGTGGTATTCTTCGGCGGCGTAAAACGCTGTGGCAGGCAAAATTTGCGTGGCAATGGGCATGCCTAATTTGGCTGCCATCGTAGTTTTTGAGGCTTCGGCCAGAGCTTCTTCTTCCTCATTCTGATAGAAAATTGCCGTGTAGTATTGTTTGCCGCGATCGGCAAACTGGCCACCTGCATCGGTGGGGTCAACGTTACTCCAAAAAATTTTCAGTAGTTTCTCATACGGCACTTTGCCCGGGTTATAGTGCACTTCCACCGCTTCAAAATGATCGGTATTCCCTGCGGAAACGGCGTTGTAATTGGCGGTTTTTTCGCTGCCGCCCATATAGCCGGAAATGACTTCAGAAATGCCATCCTGATGCTCAAACTCGGCTTCCATACACCAGAAGCAGCCCCCGGCAAAATAGGCAGTGCGGGTGGTAGTGGTATCGTTGGCCATAGCGGAACCTCCGAATAAAACGATGAGTGATGCGAGGAATGTTTTCATACTACTAAGTACGCAGCTGCACATGAAAAGTTACACATCTTTGCCCGAAGCACCGCAGCACTAGGGAATTTTCCGGAGAAATTCCGGGTGCATTATAAAAGAATCAACGTCGCTAACCCCAGAAAGCTGAAAAACCCCACGCAATCGGTGATGGTGGTCAGGAAGATGCCCGAGGAAATTGCCGGATCAATGCCGCGCTTATGCATGATAATCGGGATTAGCGCGCCAAACAGCCCGGCGAGTGCCATATTCACCAGCGCTGCCATGAACATCACCGCAGAAAGCCGGATATCATGGAAAAACATATATACGCCACCCGCCATAATCGCGCCGAGCGCGGCACCATTGATCATGCCGATAAACATTTCCTTACGCACATACGCCCAGCGATTTTGATCGGTGAGGTATTTGATAGCAATCGCGCGCACCGCGACTGTTACCGATTGCGTGCCGGTATTGCCGCCCATCGAGGCCACCATCGGCATCATCACCGCGAGTGCCACAATTTTTTCGATGGTCGTTTCAAACATCGAAATCACCCCGGCAGCCATAATGGCCGTGAGCAAATTCACGAACAGCCAGCCAAAGCGCGCACGCACGGTTTCAAGCAGGCGGGCGCCAAAATCCTGCGATACCACGCCGCCGGCGCGCAGGTAATCTTCTTCTTCTTCCTCCTGAATCACATCCACCACGTCATCGACCGTGATGGTGCCCACCAGCATGCCATCTTCATCGACAACGGGGGCTTCGACCAGCGCATATTTGCGGAACAGATACGCCACTTCTTCCTGATCGGTGCTGGTATCCACGGCGTAGAGTGTGGGGTTCATAATCTCGGCAATCGGGGTTTCGCGCTTATGGTGCAGCATGGTGCCCAGCAGCAAACGCCCCACGGGGGCGTGGGTTTCATCGACGGCGTAAATGACATAGAAATTTTCTGGCAGTTCTTCTTCGGCGCGCAGGAAATCAATCGTGTCGCCCACTGTCCAGTGTTCAGGCACCGCCACCAGATGCTGGCGCATTAAACGGCCTGCGGATTCTTCGGGGTAGGTGAGGCCTTGCTCCACTTCCTGACGCAGCTCGCTTGGCAGGCCTTCAAGAATTTCCTGCTGCTCGCTGAGCGACATATCTTCGATGATGTGAATCGCATCATCGGATTCGAGTTCGGAAAGTGCCTCGGCGGTTTTTTCGGCGCCTAGCGCTTCCACCACATCTTCGGCAGCTTCGGGGGAAAGTTCGGCGAGTACATCGGAATCAAAGGCATTCTGCTGCGAAAGCACATCGGCCAGCCATTGCCGCTGATCGCTGGTAAGCTGATCGAACAATTCTGCCTGATCTGGCGCGGTGAGCGGTTCAACGAGTGCACGCGCGCCTAAGGCATCTTCGTTATCAATGGCATCGCCCACTTCCGCCACAAACGCGGTATCGAGCGCAAACCCGAGTTCCGGGTCAAACGGCAAGGTGGTCTGCTCGATGTTGGCGGGTTCATTCACAGGCGGCTCATGGGTTGGCTGCGCCAAGCCCTAACGAGTTAAGCAATGTTTTTCAAGGCGCGAATTGCGCTCGTGGCGATTATTCGGGTGCGGCCCCACCTTCCGGATTTTTGGGGTGGCGGGTATATTCACGATACGCTGAATGAATGAAAGAATCGTATGGATATTACCAGTAACGCTTACCGAAAGGCATTTGAGAATTACCTGCGCAAAGGTATTTCAATTGAACTGCAGCTAAAAGCTGCCGCCGATGCACGACCAACTCCCAGCTATGTTTGGCGTACACGAGAAGATGAAAAAGTGCGCCCTAGCCACGCCGCCAATGATGGGGTGATTTTCGCGTGGGATGCACCGCCAACTACCGGCCACCCCGGTGAGGATTTTGGCTGCCGCTGCACAGCCGAGCCGTATTATGGCAATTTACCAGCGGGCACGCGCCTGCGCCGCCCTGATGCGGATGAACCGATTGAAGCGGTGTATCCGGAAATGCTGATTATTCCGCTGCTGCGTACGCCATGCTTGATAGAGGCATGGCGCGCTTGGCTCAATGCAAGAGCGCGTGAACGAGAACAAGGGATACGCGATGAAGTAAGCCGAAATTGGCAGTTGAATCCAAGAAAATCAGAAGCCCGGTGGGCGAACCGAATGGAGAAAGGTGGCTGGACGCCTCTGGACATCACAAGAACTATTCGGTATGGGCGGCAGGTAAAAGTCAAGATTGAAAGAACAGGTGGACCCGCGACTCGTTATGAATTGGACGGCAAATATCTTGTAAAAGATGATGTCACAAATGATATCGTACAACTTAGCGGTCCCAAGCACCAAGCAAAGAACTTCTTCGAATAGGATTTATCATGACTTCGTCTCGTGTTGAAATTTATGTGCAGCTTTTAAACGAAGGGACACCCACTGCAAGGCCTACAGATGCGATGAAACGCAGTGACGGTACGTATGAAATTTTGCGGCCTGAGGATTACGACCCGGCAGATGAAGAGTGGGAATTTTCCCCGGGAAGCATTGTACGCTGTGAGCTTGTAAAGTGGCATGCCCCAACCCCTGTTTTGTTGGCGGTTGAGAAATTAAACGTGAAGTGAGCTGATGCTATTCCCACTCGGCATCGTCTTCGCTTATCAGCGAACCCTTCATGGAAGGGCCGCGTGTATGCACGCGGGTTTTATCACCGCACACTAAATGGTGCCAAGCGGGCAGTGGTTTGCCAAATGCCGCCAACCGGTAGCCGCAGGTGTGCGGCAGCCAGTTTAGTGCCAGCACATTTTCCGGCGTCACTTTCACGCAGTCGGGCACATTTTTCTGGCGGTTGGCGTAATCGGTGCATTGATGCGAAGTAAGGCACAAATAACGGCAACTCACATTGCTTAAGGCGATTTCGCCGGTATCTTCATCTTCCACGCGTATCTGGCAGCACAGGCCACAGCCATCGCATAGCGATTCCCACTGCTCGGGGGTCATTTCGGTGAGGGGTTTTTTGAGAAAGCTGGGTTGCGGCATGCGCGGAGTATCGGTGGGCGTGCGCGTGCGGTCAAGTGTTCAGGTGGTGCCAGGTGGTGATTGTATTTATTCATTCAAGGGAGTATGGTGGATAAATGCGAATCTTTAAAACACTGATAGTGCTAATGGCTGCGGGTGGTATTCTCACCGCGAATGTGGCCAGTGCGGCGTTGCCGTGCCAGTGTGATACGCCCACGGTGAACGCAGAACATAACGCAGATGTTGCAGCCGCAATGCCATGCCACGATATGGCTGCAAAAAAAGATGCTTCGGCAAAGGCCGATCACTGCCATAATTGTAAATGCCTGCACGGTGCAGCTGCCATGATGCTGCCTGTTACGGTTGCCACGCCAGCGGCGATTTCGCCTGCGGTGCCTGTTCTCGCCGCCCACGCCATGCACGCGCATGCGCCCGAGGCGATGTTTCAACCCCCCAGATCTCTCTCCTAAGCTGTTCATGTTTTACGTTTGCAGTGCGCTATGCGCTGCATGAATGATGTTGATTAGGAGAGTTTATGAAACGATGTTATGCGCTAAGCGGCGTGATGCTGCTGGCGATTTCCAGTGCGGCAATGGCAAAGCCTGTTTCGTATGCAGGGGGCTGGACCGCCATGCAGATGAACGATGCCGATATGCATTCTGTGCATGTCAATTATTCACCTACGGCGCGCTATTCGGTGGGCTACACGGCTGAATATTGGCGCGATGAGGAATGGCAATTCCAGGGCGGCCAGTTCAATTATTTGGCCAAACGCTGGAACAACCCCGCGTCGCAGGGCAACCTGTATCTGCAAAGTGGCGCAGGCGTAGCCTATAGCGATTACCAAAGGTTCGACCACAACACCGAGCCTGCGGGGTTTGTTGGTATCACTGCCGATTGGGAAGATCGGCGCTATTTCACCAGCTACGAAAACCGCGCCACCTATGCCGGCGATATCGACAAATTCTTCATGCAGAAGGCACGCGTGGGTATTGCGCCGTATGTAGGTGATTACGGCGATCTGCATACATGGCTGATGCTGCAGGTGGATCATAATCCCGGCAAATCCGACAATGTTACCATTACCCCGCTGGTACGGCTTTTTAAGGGCAACAACCTTGGCGAAGCTGGCATCAGCAACAAGGGGCACATCTTATTTAATCTTACACTCAACTACTAAGGAGAAATTTATGAAAACGACCACAATTCTGGCAATCATCGCCATGCTCTCTGCAACCCCTGCCTACGCGACCGAGGCGGCATGTGCCGACACGGTGAATGTTAAAGTGAGTGGGCTGGTGTGCGACTTCTGCGCACGTTCACTTGAAAAACTGTTTGGTAAACAGAAGGAAGTTTCGAGCATCACGGTGGATTTAGATAAAGGCCAGGTGCTGCTGCACATGAAAGCCGGGCAGAGCATAGACGATGCCAAAATTAGCCAGCTGATTACCGATTCGGGCTATAACGTGACCAACATCGCGAAAGGTTGCTAACATGGCATCGCACCCTGAAAATTATGGCATCAGGCACACGCTGATGCCCACGCTCAGCCTGTTCACTTCGGTGGGCACGCTGCTATGCTGCGCGCTTCCGGCGTTACTCGTAACGCTGGGAGCGGGAGCGGCATTGGCTGGGCTGGTGAGCACTGCGCCGTGGCTGGTCGCGTTGTCGAAGTATAAGCTGTATACCTTCACGATTGCGGGTGTGCTGATTGTGGCTTCCGGCATATTGCGCTGGCGCGCGCGCAATGCCCCATGCCCGATCGACCCGGTGCAGGCGAAAGCCTGCATGCGGTTGCGGCGCATCAGCGCGTGGGTGTATTGGTTTGCCGTGGCGGTATATGCGGTGGGGTTTTTCTTTGCCTTTATCGCGGTGCGGATATTTTTCTAGTCGAGCGGATTGCTTTAGGGGTGCCCAACGTGCAAGCCATGTTCGGCGCCCTTATGGCACATCGATATCGATTGTTGTAGGCGCCCATTCTTAGTCGGCATTACAGCGAGGGAGGCGAGGAATTTAGGTTAGGGTATTAGTCAAGTGACTCTTAAAAATTCTTGAAATTTATTATCCAATTTATTGCTTGCCTTAAAACACTTACCAAAAGTATCTGCAATATGGCGAATTGGTCTTAGTCTACGCTCTGTTGCCCAATCTCTGTAATGGGAGATCTCAGGGTTGATAACCCCTACAGGGAGATTTGCTTGAGCGATAGGCTCCCATATATGTTTGTCTTCAGGATTGCAATGAACGCCAATAAAAACCACCCTTTTAGAGGTTTTGACTGCCCGTTCATAGTCTGCCCTGATGTTGGCAATGAATGTGGGTGAATGAGTAGAAGGTTTTTCCTTCATGTACCAGCTCATAACTGGTGCGTATGCCACATTGCCTGTATCCAATGCGCTCGAAATTCTACGGCGGGCCTCTACTAAACCATAGGGGTGTATGTCATTAGTTTCGTAAGATGTTGAGGCATTGGCAATGGTTATGTTTTCCATTGTTATGGAATTTCCGGCGCTCATGAAATTGCATGATCCATGCGGTTTCAAAACCACTCGATTGGTCTTGGGAGTTTGTTGATTAAATCTGTAAGAAGTTGCAAACCCCAAGATCCCTAACGCATTTTCCAGTTGAAGTTCATAATTGAGGGAAACATAGATTATATCCTTCTTCATTAGTGCTTTAGCCAAACAAAAATATTCATTTTTTGGGTATGCAACCGAGTTGAGTTCGTACTTCACAAAGTAATCCCCCAACTGCAATAGCATTAGTAAGGGCTGAAGTTTTTTTGTGCTGTTTCCATACGCGAGTAAGGCATCAAAGCCCATTTCAAAGTTTTCTGCGAATAGCGCCTCAATATCCTCAGGAATGTCTCGAAACTCAGAATATTGTTCGCTTAATTCTTTATATAAATCTTTCCCAAGTGGCGGTTGTTTTGCTGCCAGCGACTGCTTTGAGCAGAAAGCGCTGGCACCGGCACCTACAATAACAAGAGTCGTCATTAGTTGAGATTAAATGGCGCTAATCAATTTTCAACCTTAAGCTACGGGTCGAAGCGAAGTTCGAGAAGTTTTCTGACGAACCAATAAAAAAGGCACCTTGCGGTGCCATTTACATTGGTGCGACCGAGAAGACATGCTCGCTGCGGCGTTGCCTTGCTCCTCGCCCTCGCTAAGTTCACTGCGTTCACTAAGCTACGGGTCGAACTTCAAAGTTCTCGTGAGTTTTCGGTGACCAGAAAAATTAAAAGGGGCAAAAGCCCCTTTTAGTTTTTGGTGCGACCGAGAAGACTCGAACTTCCATGCCTCGCGGCGCTACCACCTCAAGGTAGTGCGTCTACCAGTTTCGCCACGGTCGCACAGGTAGATGTGAGGGCGCGGTGTAGCAAAACCGTAGGCGCCCCGCAAGGGGTAAGTTGCGGTTAGCCGAACTGTACCTGTGCAAAGTTCGCCACCGAAATGCCAACCAGCGTGACAGTGAGCGATACGCCATCGGTTGGGCGCAGTGTCAGCAAGGTAGAATCCAGGGCATTCACCGTAACCGCGCTGGTAGCGTTGATTGCCAGCTGATTATAGAGATCGCTGGTGGTGGCGCCTTGTGTCCAGTGTACGGCAATACCAAGGCGATCGTTCGCAAGGTCAAAATCGTTGATCACATAGCTGCTTTGCAGCGCGGGCAAGCCCGTGCCAGTGGTGATATTGAAATCAAACGTAAATAAATCGGCGCCAGCACCACCAGTAAGCAGATCGGTGGTGGCATTCCAGCCCGCGGTGGTGTTGGTGGCGTTGCTGTAAATGAAGTCATTGCCGTTACCGCCGTTTAAGGTATCGCTGCCTGCATCGCCGTACAGCGAATCATTGCCATCGTCGCCTTGCAGGAAATCGTTGCCGGAATGGCCAAACAGGTAATCTGCAGCGCCACCGCCAGCGAGCGTATCGTTGCCGCCGTCGCCTTGCAGGTTATCGGTGCCATCGTTGCCGCTTAGGGAATCGTTACCATCCCAGCCTTGTAGGAAATCGTTGCCGAGGCCACCGAGAATGGTGTCGTTACCGCCATCGCCGTACAATAAATCATTCTCGCTGCCGCCATCGATGTAATCGTTACCAATGTTACCGGCGATAAAATCTACGCCTGCATCACCGTATATAAAGTCATCGCCTGCATCGCCGCCAATAGTGTCTAAGCCATCGCCGCCGCTGATAGTATCGCCATCAGCACCGCCGTAAGCGATATCGTTGCCAGCGCCGCCAAGCAGGCTATCGAAGCCATCGCCACCGGCAATGAAATCGGCACCATCTTCGCCGCTTACAGTATCGTTGCCGACATCGCCGCCAATCGTGTCGTTGCCGAGGCCACCGAATAACTGGTCGTTACCATTCCACCCGAAAATCAGGTCGGCGCCATCTTCGCCGCTCGCGGCATCATCGCCATCATCGCCGTAGAGGCGATCGTTCTCGGTGCCGCCATACAGCGTATCGTTACCTGCTTCGCCAGCCAGAATATCGGCGCCAGCATTGCCACCTAAAATATCGGCACCAAGCCCTGCATAGAGCGAATCGTTGCCGCCGCCACCCAGCAGTGAATCGTTGTCGCCAGACGTGACAATCAGATCATCGCCGTCGCCGCCATCCACGGTATCCAAGCCAGCATTGCCTTCTAGATAATCGTTGCCTGCATCGCCGGTGATCGAATCGTTGCCGCTGCCGCCATAAATGCTATCGTTTTCGCTATTACCGTAAATGCTATCGTTGCCATCGTCGCCGGTGATGAAATCGGCACCTTGGTCGCCGGAAATCAGGTCGTTCCCCGTCCAGCCGAAAATCGTGTCGTTGCCAAAACCACCGTAAATCGTGTCGAAGCCGGCATCGCCATTCAGCAGATCGTTGCCGCCATCGCCGGTGATGGAATCATTGCCATCCCAGCCGTAAATGGTGTCGTTGCCATCGCCGCCATAGCCGGTATCGTCGCCCAGCCATAACGATAGAATATCGTTGCCCGCATTGCCGGCCACACTGTCGTTGCCCTCAAGCCCGTAGATAATGTCGGGTTGGTTAGGGTCGTTCAAACCGAAAAGCGTATCATTGCCAGCGGTGCCGAACAGTGGAAGTGGGTTCACCATGGATATCTCCGAAACAATAGGGGGCTAAAATTTGGTAAAGTCTTATATATGTTTTTCTGTTCGCCCACAAGAAGAAAATTAACCATTTATTAACTATTTCACGATTGTTCAAATGTGGCATTCTGCTAGGAAACCCTGCATGCAGTGGCAAATTTCAAGTGGCATTACCGAATATTCCGTAGCGTTGGATATTATGCAGCAGCGCGTGCATGATGTGCAGGCGGGGAAGGCCGAAGAGCTGATATGGCTGCTTGAGCACCCCCCACTTTATACAGCGGGCAGCAGCGCAAAATCCGCCGATTACCTGCAGCATGGCGATATTCCGGTGTTTGAAACGGGGCGCGGTGGGCAATATACCTACCATGGCCCCGGCCAGCGCGTAGTGTATCTGGTGCTCGATTTAAACCAGCGTGGCCGAGATTTGCGCGCCTATGTGCAGCAGCTGGAACAGTGGGTGATCGATAGCCTTGCGGCATGCGGTGTGCAGGGATTTACCCGTGAAGGCCGCGTGGGTGTGTGGGTGCATCAGCAATCAGCAGTCAGCAATCAGCATTCGGTGAGTTTAACGCGTAGCGCGGATGGCCCGCGCGAGCCGGAGGCCAAAGGCCGAACGAGGGGGAGCGGTAGCGGGGGCGGGACGCCCCCCACACCGATAAACGAAGCAAAGATCGCCGCGCTTGGCGTGCGCTGCCAGAAATGGGTGGTAAGCCACGGCATTGCTATCAATGTAAACCCTGATCTATCGCATTATGCGGGCATCGTGCCGTGCGGCATCCGTGAATATGGGGTGACGTCGCTGAAGGCACTTGGCAACCCCACTACCATGCAGGAGCTGGATGGGGTGCTGGCGCGCACCTGCCCATTTACGCCGTTGGCTGCGATACAAAACCCGCTTGCTGCAGCGGGGAGGGGTGCTCGGTAATTTCTATATTATCCACGCGCGCAGCCGGTGGCCCTTCGCGGCAGGCGTGCATCAGCGCTTCTAACTGCTCGGCGCTACCGGATATAACCGCCTCGACACTGCCATCGTGCCGGTTACGAACCCAACCATGCACGCCAAGCTGGCGGGCGGTGGCCACCATCCATGCGCGGTAGCCAACCCCCTGAACTCTGCCACAGATACGAAGATGTTTAGCTGTAACGTGCATAAAAACGCATGCGTTGGTTGGTCTTAATAAAAATTTAAGGGTATATTCGCTATAGTCGCGCTGCAACGAGTGACAAGCTGGAGATGCATATGGCAAAGTTTCACATTACCGAACACGGGCTGCGTGTGGTAGGGGCAACCCAGCAGGATATTATTGAGGTTATTACCAGCCAGGCGCTTGCGGTAGCACCCGCGCCCGGGCAAATGAGCCTGAAAATGGGCGGTGTGGTGATTAATAACCGTGCGGCGACTGCGGCGGCAGAAGAAAACAACACCGTGTATCTGGATATCGGCAACGCCGGAGATGCCAGCTATAGCGTATCGCGCGTGGACGGCGATGTGTGCGTGAAAAACGATAGCACTGGCCAAATGGTTGCCGTGTTGCATAACGCCAAGAATCTGGTGATGGGCAAACCGAACTAGCGCCCTGTGGACTAACCAAAATTTCATTGTAGGGCGCGTAGCTGTTGCTATAGCATAGCAAAAACGAGGCGCACGATGACCCATCCTCTTCCCCCCAAAACGCATAATCTTAACGCGCAATCCAGCGCGCTTGTTGAGAAGGGGCAGCGCTATTACACGCTGAATTATAAGCCCCGCGAAATGATCCTCGATCATGGCAAAGGCTCGACCTTGTGGGACCTTGACGGGAACGATTATATCGATTTTTCGGCAGGGATTGCGGTCTGTTCGCTGGGTCACCAAGACCCTGATTTACTCGCGGCACTCGATAAACAATCGCGCAAGCTCTGGCATACCAGCAATGTGTTCTTTACCGAGCCGCCCATTCGCCTAGCCGAAGCGCTGGTGAAGCATTCCTGTTTTGCAAGCCGTGTGTATTTGTGTAATTCCGGCGCCGAAGCGAACGAAGCCGCCATTAAACTGGTTCGTAAATATGCCGCCGATAAGGGCAAGCCGCCCGAATCGCGTGAAATCATTACCTTTGCCGGCTCGTTCCATGGCCGCACCCTTGCCACCGTGACCGCCACCGCCCAGCCCAAATACCAGCAGGGGTTTGAACCCTTACCGGGCGGGTTTGTGTATTGCGACCGCTTTAACGACGTTGATGCAGTGGCGGCATTGGTCAGTGAAAAGACCTGCGCTATCATGGTAGAACCGGTGCAAGGCGAGGGAGGGGTTGTGCCCGCAAAGCCAGGATTCCTTGCAGGATTACGCGAATTGTGCGACCGCGTGGGGGCGCTACTTGTTATCGATGAAATTCAGGCCGGTATTGGCCGTACGGGTACCCTGTTTGCCCACTGCCAAGATGGTGTGATTCCCGACATTGTGACCTTGGCCAAAGCACTCGGTGGTGGCTTGCCGATTGGTGCCATGTTAGTGGGCGCCAAGGCGGCAGAAACCTTTCAGTTTGGCTCGCATGGCTCTACTTTTGGTGGTAACCCGGTGATGGCCGCAGTGGCGCTTGCTGCGCTTGAGAAAATTGCCAACCCGGTGCTTTTAGAATCGGTCTATGATAAGGGCCAATGGCTGCGCGATCAGCTGCACGCTCTGCACAACGATATCGGTATCTTTGCCGAGATCCGTGGCAGGGGCTTAATGATCGGTGCCGAGCTGCTACCCGAATATGCCGGGCAGGCAAATGCCATTGCTGATATTGCACGTCAACATGGGGTGCTGGTGCTGGTGGCTGGCCCTAACGTCATGCGCTTTGTTCCGCCCCTGACGATTACGCAGGAAGAAATGCAGCAAGGCTTGTTACGATTCCGGAATGCTCTGGTGGCCTTTAAGGCAAATCATAAATCTGCCGCATAGGTACCGCGATGACCCCCAATGAACAGACTGCGCTGGACTGGATCGCCACGCAGCAGCAGCACATGGTGTTTTTAACTGAAAGCTGGTCTTCCATCAATTCGGGTAGCTACCATACCGCTGGGGTGCGGGCACAGGCCAAGGCGCTTGCCGATAATTTCCTATGGCTTGGCGGCGAGATTGCCTATCACCCGATGGCACCCTATAGCGAGCTGGATGCTGGCGGCAACCTTATCGAGCGTGAAATTGCTGAAGCGATGACCATTACCAAGCGCCCCGAAGCACCGATTCAGGTGTTGTTGGGAGGGCATATGGATACGGTGTATGGGGTCGATCATCCGTTCCAGAAACCTCGTTACATATCCGAAACAATTATGAATGGTCCTGGCGTTGCCGACCTAAAAGGTGGGTTAGTGGTGATGCTGAAAGCACTTGAAGCGCTGGAACGCCACCCCGATGCCGCACGGGTGGGCTGGCAGGTAGTGCTGAACCCGGACGAGGAGATAGGTTCCATCAGTTCCGACCCGTTGCTTAAACAATGTGCTGAGGGCAAACATTTGGGCATGATTTACGAGCCTGCACTGGCTGATGGCACGCTGGCTGGGGCGCGCAAGGGCAGCGGCAATTTTTCATTGCGCATTGCAGGCCGCGCTGCGCATGCCGGGCGCAACCCAGAGGAAGGCCGCAACGCGGTTGTTGCGGCATCGGAATGTATTGCGGCGCTCAATCAGCTAAACGGCAAGCGCGAAGGGGTAACATTTAACCCGGCGCGGCTCGATGGTGGCGGCCCGCTGAATATGGTGCCCGATATGGCGATCGTGCGCTTCAATGTGCGCATTCTGAAAGCCGAAGATGCTGACTGGGTGCTGGGTGAAATCGATGCCATTCTAGCACAAGTGAATCAGCGTGAAGGGTATAGCGCTACACGCTATGGTAGTTTCACCAGACCCCCCAAACCGATGAGCCCCGAGAACCAAAAACTCGTGGATTTCGTGCAGGAATGTGGTCGGGCGATGGGGCTTTCGATTGGGGTAAAACCCTCGGGCGGATGTTGCGACGGAAACAATCTCTGGCGGCATGGGTTGGCGAATGTCGATACGCTCGGGGTGCGTGGTGCGCATATCCATTCGAGCGATGAGATCGTGCATCTGGATTCACTGGTCGAACGCGCGCAGCTTTCTGCCCTGATGCTTATGAAGCTTGCGAGCGGAGAGTTTACCCTTTAACGGTAGTGCCTATGTTACTTCGCCCTGCGACCCTGAATGATCACGATGCCGTGCTGGAACTTGCTAAGCAGGCAGGGTTCGGCATGACAAGCCTGCCACCCGATAAAGAGGTGCTTGCCGAAAAAATTGCCAACTCGGTGGCCAGTTTTGCAGGTAAGAACGATAAAAAGAAGCAGGATACCTTCTTTTTTGTGCTGGAAGACCCTGAAAAACAGGGAAGAATTGTTGGAACTTGCGGTATTAAGGCGCATATTGGCCTGTCGCAGCCCTTTTATTCCTATAAACTCACCACCATCACCCAGGCCTCGCAGCAGCTGGACGTGTTTTCCAAACATACGATTTTGCAGGTAACCAACGACCTGACAGGGATGAGCGAGATAGGCTCGCTGTTTCTGCTGCCCGAATATCGCCGCGATAGAATTGGTAAGCTATTGAGTTTGAGCAGGTTTATGTTCATTGCGGCACATCCGGAACATTTCGCCGATCAGGTGATTGCCGAAATGCGCGGCGTGCATGATGCCGATGGCAATGCCCCCTTCTATAATGCCGTGGCGCGGCATTTTTTCCAGATGACGTTTACTGAGGCCGATTATATTAACGCCTCGCAGGGCAACCAGTTTATCAATGATCTCATGCCCAAATACCCCATTTACCTCGAGCTTTTGCCGAAAGCGGCGCAAAAAGTGGTGGGTAAACCCAACCCAGCTTCGGAAGCGGCGATGGTGATGCTGGAGCGGCAAGGGTTTAAGTTTAGCGGGTATGTGGATATTTTCGATGGCGGGCCCACCCTGGTGGTCGATAAAACGGCGATTCGCACCTTGCGCGAAAGTACCCACGCCACCGTGGCCGGAATCGAAGAAATGCACGAAAATGACACCAAAATGATGGTCAGTAACGATGGTTTTGATGGTTTTCGTTGTGCATTTGGCCGTATTCGGCAGGTTTCACCCACACAAATCATCCTTTCCAACAAGTTAGAGAGCCGTTTGGGCGTAAAAACGGGAGATAAAATACGCATGCATGCGATTTAACGGCTTTTTTGTCGGGTTTTTGATTTTAGTGAGGTACGCTGAAATCTAAAAGCTGAACCTGAAATCTGAGGTTATTATGCATTACATCAACGGGTTATGGAAAGATTCTGGCAGCCACCGCTTTGCAGCCAACAACCCGGCGACTGGTCAGGAAATGTGGCAGGGCTTTGCCGCCGGGCAGCCAGAAGTAACAGAAGCCGTGGCCGCGGCACGCGCAGCATTTCCGGCATGGGCGGCGCGCCCGTTTCCGGAACGACTCAATATCTGCAAAGCATTTCACGCCTATATCGAACCGCGCCGCAGCGAACTGGCCACCCTGATTGCGCAGGAAACCGGCAAAGCCATGTGGGATAGTGTGGGCGAGGTGGCAGCGGTGCAAGGCAAACTGGTGAATGCCGAAGCCGCCTACCACGAGCGCACCGGCACCCACGCCAAAGATGCGCTGGGCGGCCAAGCGGTGCTTCGCCACAAGCCGCACGGTGTGCTGGCGATTTTTGCGCCCTATAATTTTCCCGCGCATTTGGCCAATGGGCATATTATCCCTGCCTTGCTGGCGGGCAATACGTTGGTACTGAAACCCAGCGAGCTCACACCAGTGGTGCCGGAATGGATGGTGCGGGCATGGGAAGAAGCAGGCCTTCCCAAAGGCGTGCTGAATTTAGTGCAGGGCGAAAAAGATACCGGCATAGCGCTGGCGAATGCCCCCATTGATGGATTGCTATTCACCGGCTCTACGGCCACGGGAAAGGCGCTGCATGCGCAGTTTGCTGGCCGCCCCGAAATTATAGTGGCATTAGAAATGGGTGGTAATAACCCGCTTATCGTGCATGAGGTGGCCGATATTGATGCGGCGGTGCTGGAAACCATGCTTTCCGCCTTTACCGGAACTGGCCAGCGCTGCACCTGTGCACGGCGTTTAATTGTTACCGATTGGAAACAATCATCGACGTTTATTGATAGATTGGTTTCCTCTGCGCGCCAATTAACTATCGGCGGTTATGATGAAACCCCTGCACCCTTTATGGGGCCACTCATTACCAACCGCGAGGTGGATCGCATTCTTGCGCAGCAGGAAGCACTGGAAAAGCAGGGCGCAAAAATTTTGCTGAAAGCGCAGCGTTTGCGCGGGGCGTTACCATTTATTTCTCCAGCGATTATTGATGTTACGGCAGTGAAAAACCGTATCGATGAAGAGTTTTTTGGGCCAATGCTGCAAATTATTCGGGTAAACGGCATGGAAGATGCTGTTTTAGAGGCAAATAACACGAAATATGGCCTTTCGGCCGCTATTTTTGCCGATGATAAAGCGATTTTTGACCAATATGCCCCCAAAATGCACGCCGGATTGCTGAATTGGAACCGGCAAACCACCGGCGCCTCGGGTGCGGCACCGTTTGGTGGGGTGGGGTGCAGTGGCAACCACCGGCCAGCAGGCTATTATGCGGCGGATTATTGCTCGTATCCGGCGGCTTCGGTTGAAATTCCGGCACTCAAACTGCCCGATAAATTGCCGGATGGGGTGACATTGTGAGCTTTCTGTTATTCGAGCGCAGGATGCGCGAGTCAGCCATGAGCGTGCGAAGCACCGCGCCATCGCGGAGGCACGTAGGCCGGAGCGGGGCGTAATGAAACATACGCATGAATGGCAATTTGATGGTTTGGTTGGCCCCACGCATAATTATGCCGGGCTGGCGTATGGCAATATGGCCTCGGCGGGAAATGCGGGTGCGGTTTCCAACCCACGTGCGGCGGCGTTGCAAGGCATCGATAAAATGGCGTTTGTGCGTAGCCTTGGCATCAAGCAGGCGTTTTTGCCGCCGCAAGCACGCCCGGTGCTGGGGGCATTGAAAACACTAGGTTTTTCTGGAAGCAATGCCAAGATTGTAGAAGATGCCTACAAAATAGCCCCAGAACTATTGGCTTCTGTTTACTCCAGCGCGTTTATGTGGGCGGCCAATGCGGCCACCATATTGCCCAGTGCCGACACGCTGGACGGCAGGGTGCATTTCACGCCTGCCAATATGGTTTCCAACTTTCACCGATCACTGGAAGCGGAAAGCACGGCAGCAATGCTGCGTAAAATATTTCATACGCCCAAGCATTTTACCGTGCATGATCCGCTACCCGCAAGCATCCGTTTTGCCGATGAGGGTGCCGCGAACCATATGCGCATTTGCCAAAGCCACGGCCAGGCGGGGGTGCATGTGTTTGTATATGGCGTTGAAGAAGGGCGGCTAACGCCCACGCGCACCCACCCGCCACGCCAGCACCGCGAGGCATTTCAGCGTATTGCCGCGCCATTGAAGGTGCCTGCCATATTTGCACAGCAAAACCCGGCGGTGATCGATAAGGGCGTGTTCCACCACGATGTGATCGGCATGAACACCACCGGGCTAATGGTGAGCCACGCGCAAGCCTTTGCCCACCGCCAAACATTCCAGCGGCAACTGGAAAAATACGGGTTTGAAGGGCAGCAACATATTGAAATTTCAGTGACGGTGCTGAGTGTAGAAAATGCGGTGAAAAGCTATTTCTTTAATTCTCAGCTGCTTGCGCTGCCTGAAGGCGGCTTCGCGCTGTTAGCGCCCAGTGAGTGCGCAGAAAATAAGCAGGCCAAGCGGGTGATTAAAAAACTGGAAGCATTGAATTTGGGCCTGAAAGCGCACTTTCTGGATGTGCGCGAGAGCATGCGCAATGGCGGCGGCCCAGCCTGCCTGCGCCTGCGCGTGGTGCTGACAGAGGAAGAATCGCAGGCCATGCACCAAGGGATCATTCTGACGCCAGCGCGGGAAAAACAACTGCGCGCATGGGTGAGCAAACATTACCGTGACCGCCTATGTTTTGATGATTTGCGCGACCCGAAACTGGTGGATGAAGTGCAAGGAGCGATGGAAGCGCTGGCACAGATTACCGGAATCTAGCGCCATTCTATCCGCTGCGAAGCGTGCTGTTGTTGCATCAGAGCTTGTGGAAAAAGCCGTTACTGCAATTTAAACTGGAAACTGCCGCAAACTAGGTTAGAACCGTAGGCATTATGTTAGGTATTATTGGCATTATTATCACCTTCGTGTGTGTAATTGGTATTTATATTGCCGCTGGCGGCAATATGGAGATTGTGCTGCATGCATTGCCGATCGAAGCTGGCACCATTATAGGCGCGGCTACTGGCGCATTTTTGCTGGGCAATAAAGGTGATATTGTTAAAGGGGCCCTGAAGGGCATTGGTAAATCGTTCGGTAAACCCAAATGGGGCGAGCAGGATTACAAAGACCTGTTATGCCTGCTGTTTGCTATTTTGAAGCTGGTGCGCAGCAAAGGCATGATCGCGCTGGAACAGCATATTGAAAACCCTGAGCAATCGAGCATTTTTAGCGCCTACCCAAAAATTCTGCACGACCATTTCGCGATTGATTTTATCTGCGATACGCTGCGCATGATGACGATGAACTTCGATGATCCGCATCAGGTCGAAGATGTGATGGAAAAACTGCTCGAGAAACACCACCATGAAGTGCACGCACCAGCCGCAGCGGTGCAAACCATGGCCGATGGTATTCCGGCGATTGGCATTGTGGCCGCGGTGCTGGGTGTGATTAAAACCATGGGCAGCATCAATGCGCCCGTGGAAATTCTGGGCGCAATGATTGGTGGCGCGCTGGTGGGAACCTTCCTTGGGGTGTTTCTGGCCTATTGCTTTATCGGCCCCTTCGCGCAGAAAATGGGCCAGCTGACAGAAGTGGAACATAGCTTCTATCTGGCAATCAAGGCGACGCTGGTGAGCCATTTGCACGGTAACGCACCACAAATTTCGGTAGAAATTGGCCGTACCAACATTCCGACCAAATACCAGCCCTCGTTCAAGGATGTTGAAACCATGCTGGGTTCGGTGAATGTTGGCTAGCCATCGCACAGTGAGCGCGCATCATGGCTGAAAAAGACGAAAACGCGCGCCCGATTATCATCAAGAAAATCAAAAAAGGCGGCCACGGCCACCATGGTGGTGCCTGGAAAGTGGCCTATGCCGACTTTGTGACCGCGATGATGGCCTTCTTTTTGTTGCTATGGCTGCTTTCCTCGAGCAGCAAGGCAACGCTCGATGGTATTGCCGAATATTTTACGCCCACCATTGGCCTTGCCGATAAAAGCGGCTTTGAGACGGGCGGGCAATCGGCTTCGCCGGACGGCACGCGCAAAAGCGATAATTCGCCAGTGGCGGTGGTGATTGGCCAATCGCCCACCGGTGAAACCAAAGAAAACCCCACCAAAACCACGATGGTACAAAAAGACGCCGACGGACAGCTGTTTGAAAAGGCCGAGGAGGCCATTAAAAAGGCCTTCGAGAGCGACCCGACGTTGCGTGAGCTAGCTGACAATGTGATTGTGGAACAAACCCCAGAGGGGCTTAAAATTGAACTGACCGATTCCGATAAGCACCCGATGTTTGTGCCGGGCAATAAAGAAATTACCGCCGATGGCCAGAAATTGCTGAATGCCATGAAGTTAGTGATCGAGAAAATGCCCAATTACATCTCGATTACTGGCCATACCGATGCCGCGCCGCTCGATCGGGGCAATGGCGATTACACGAATTGGGAACTTTCCGCTGACCGCGCCAATGCGGCGCGCCGTTATTTGCTATCACAAGGCCTTGAGGCCGAGCGGCCGCGCAAAATTGTGGGCATGGGCGATTCGGATTTGCTCGACCCCGATGACCCGCGCAACCCACGCAACCGCCGCATCAGTATTATTCTGTTGAAGGGCAGCCATATGAGCCTGCCAGACAGCTTTTTCAGCGCCCCACGCGACTTGCTAAGCGCCCCCGATGCCCCGCTGCCCGAGCAGGCAGAACCCGCAGCAGCCGGTGATAAAAAAGTAGACACGCTGGAATAAACTACAGCACTCCCAGTAGGCAGCGCACATGCACGATGCTATCGCGGGCATTCTGTGCCACGGAAAGCTCGGTAGTTTTGGTGTTCCAGCTGCTACTGCCGGAAATATCAAAAAACACGCCGTTGCGCCCCAAAAATGCCTTCAGGAAGGGAATGGTCACGGCCACATCGCTGCTGGCAACGGGGATTTCGGTTTGGTTACCGAAGGTACCGATGGCGGCACTTTGGGTGATTTTGCCGGTAACCACCCCAATCACGCTGCCCGACATATCCATCAGCGGCCCGCCAGAATTGCCCTTTTGCGCCGAGTTGGAGAATTGCAGATAATTGGCTTCGCCGTTGGGGCCGCGCAGGTTTAATAGCTTGGCGCGCAAATAAATGAGCGTGCCATCAAAGCCGCTTTGGCCGGGGAAGCCCGCCACCGTCACATCGTCGCCCACTTTTAAGGTGCCCAGATTCCAGCGAATGGGCGCCACTTTGGGCACCGCGCCGTTATATTTTAGCACGGCTAAATCATGCAATGTATCGAGCCCCACCAGCCGGGCATCCCCCGTGACTGTACCACCAATACTGATCGATTTACAGCCTTTGACCACATGTGCATTGGTCACTAGATAGCCCTGACGGTTCACAAAAAAACCGGTGCCTACGCTGTAACTTCCCATCTGGCTGAAGGCTGCCATTGGTAGTGTGCAACCAAACAAAATTAGCGTGCAAAACAGCCGCGCCATACGCGGAACATTACCGTGCATCGTCACGGTTATTCCACGAGGGCATCATCGCGTGATTTTGCCGATTTTGCTGCGGCATTGCCCGCAGCATAACTGAACGACAATTCATCGTTTTTCACGCTGATTTTAACATTGCCGCCTTTGGCCAGTTTACCGAACAATACTTCATCGGCCAGTGGCTTTTTAATTTTCTCGGCAATCACGCGTGACAGAGGGCGAGCGCCCATTTGCTTGTCGTAGCCTTTTTCGGCTAACCAGTCGATTGCGGCTTCGGTAAGCGTGATGGTG
The DNA here is from genome assembly GCA_044351685.1 of Rickettsiales bacterium. Lineage (GTDB taxonomy): Bacteria > Pseudomonadota > Alphaproteobacteria > Rickettsiales > UBA3002 > JALHRI01. The sequence continues at coordinate 20,599 of JBILFK010000009.1, forward strand.
ACGTTGCGTTCGCTGAGTTGCGATTCCAGTTTATACACAAATTTTTGCACCACATTTTTCACGGTATCTTTGCCTAAGTGGGCAAAGCCGATAATAGCATCTAGGCGGTTGCGAAATTCGGGGGTGAAAAGTTTGTTCACGGCCTCTTTATCTTCGCCGATTCGGGTATCACGTGTGAAGCCGATGGGGGCACGCGCCGCATCCGATGCGCCGGCGTTCGAAGTCATGATCAAAATGATATTTCGGCAGTTGATTTGTTTGCCGTTCTGATCGGTCAGGCGGCCATAATCCATGACCTGTAGCAGAATGTTGAATACATCCGGATGCGCTTTCTCGATTTCATCGAGCAGCACCACCGAGTAGGGGTGTTTATCAATCGCGTCGGTAAGCAGGCCGCCCTGTTCGTAGCCGACATAGCCCGGAGGCGCGCCGATAAGCGCGGCCACCGAGTGTTTTTCCATGTATTCCGACATATCAAACCGCGAAAGCTCCATACCCAGAATTTTGGCAAGCTGGGTGGCCACTTCGGTTTTGCCCACGCCGGTAGGGCCGGTGAACAGATAGCAGCCCATGGGCTTGGTTTCTTCGCGCAGGCCAGCACGCGCCATTTTGACAGCGGCAGCAAGCTCGATAATGGCCTTATCTTGGCCGAACACGGTGAGTTTCAGGTTCTTCTCGAGATTGCGCAGCGATTCGGCATCGTCGACGGAAACGGTTTTGGCGGGCATGCGCGCCATTTTGGCAATCACGTCTTCGATCTCTTTCACGGTGATGGTTTTTTTGCGCTTTGCGGGGGGTAGTAGCATTTGCGCGGCACCGGCCTCATCAATGACATCAATCGCCTTATCGGGCAGTTTACGATCATGGATATAGCGGCTGGAGAGCGATACCGCCGCTTCAATAGCCGCAGGCAGGAAGCGCACGCCGTGATGCTCTTCGTAGTAGGGTTTCAG
>JBILFK010000071.1:0-7607 GCA_044351685.1 Rickettsiales bacterium
GGCATGTATATCGGCGATACCGATGATGGCTCGGGTTTGCACCACATGGTATATGAAGTACTGGATAACGCGATTGACGAAGCGCTCGCTGGGCACTGCGATCGTGTGTTGGTTTCTATCAATGAAGATGGCTCGGTCACTGTCGAAGACAACGGTCGTGGCATTCCCGTTGATATCCATAAAGGCGAGGGCCGTAGCGCCGCGGAAGTGATTATGACCGAACTGCACGCAGGCGGTAAATTCGACCAAAATTCTTATAAGGTTTCTGGCGGCTTGCACGGGGTGGGCGTTTCGGTGGTGAATGCGCTTTCCGAATGGCTGGAGCTGACCATCTGGCGTGATGGCAAAGAACATTGGATGCGGTTTCAGCACGGCGTGGCTGTGAAGCCATTGGCAGTAACCGGTTCAGCGAATGGTAAAAAAGGTACCAAAGTAACCTTCTTTCCATCGGCAGAAACATTCACGCAGATTCTGTTTGATTATAACACACTGGAACACCGCATTCGCGAGCTTGCCTTCCTCAATTCGGGCGTACGTATCGTGCTGATGGATAAGCGCAGCGAACAGCCAATTGAAAACGAATTCTACTACGAAGGCGGCACGCAGGCTTACGTGCAATACCTCGATCGCAGCAAAACTGCCGTGCACCCCACGATTGTGATGGGTGGCGAAAAAAATGGCATCACCGTGGAAGTGGCGATGCAGTGGAACGATTCCTACCACGAAAATACATTGTGCTTCACCAACAATATCCGCCAGCGCGATGGTGGCACGCACCTTATTGGATTTCGTGCGTCACTCACGCGGTGCATCAACAACTATGCTACGTCTTCTGGCATTGCCAAAAAGGAAAAAGTTGAACTTTCAGGTGATGATGCGCGTGAAGGACTTACCTGCATTGTTTCTGTTAAAGTGCCGGATCCAAAATTTTCGTCGCAAACCAAAGATAAACTGGTTTCATCGGAAGTGCGCCCAGTGGTGGAAAGCATTTGTAACGATAAGCTCGGCCAGTGGTTCGAAGAACACCCCGCCGAAGCGCGCCAAATTATTGGCAAAATTGTCGAAGCTGCCGCCGCGCGCGAAGCCGCCCGCAAAGCGCGCGAACTTACACGCCGGAAAGGCGCACTCGATATTGCCTCGCTGCCCGGAAAACTGGCCGATTGCCAGGAACGTGACCCGGCGCTTTCTGAACTTTTTATCGTTGAGGGTGACTCGGCGGGTGGTTCGGCCAAGCAGGGGCGTGATCGTAAGGCGCAAGCGATTTTGCCACTGAAAGGTAAAATCCTGAACGTCGAGCGTGCGCGTTTCGATAAAATGCTCAGTTCACAAGAAGTGGGAACGCTTATTACCGCGATTGGCACGGGCATTGGCCGCGATGAATTTAATGTCGATAAAGCCCGCTACCATAAAATCATCATCATGACCGATGCGGACGTCGATGGTTCGCACATTCGTACGCTGTTGCTTACCTTCTTCTACCGCCAGATGCCGGAGCTGATTGAAAAGGGCTATCTGTATATCGCGCAGCCACCACTTTACAAAGTGAAGCGCGGCCAGAGCGAAACCTACCTCAAAAACGATGCTGCGCTTGAAGAATATTTGATGGGAACCGCTCTTGATGATGCGACACTGCGCATTGGCAGTGAAACTGTCACCGGTGAAGCGCTGAACCAGCGTGTGCAGAATGCCGCAAAAATCGTGACACTGATGCAGCCACTTACGCGCCGTGTATCGCCCGTAGTGGTGGAAGCAGCAACGCTTTCTAACCTGTTTGGTGGTGGCAAGGTGGAAGGTTTCGTGAAGGCACTGAATGGCCTTTCACGCGATGGCGGCGGCTGGAACGCTGAAAAAACTGAAACCGGCATTACCGTTGCCCGCACCGTGCGTAGCGTGGTGGAACATGTGATGCTGGAGGAAAAATGGCTGAATAGCCGCGAAGCGCGCGAGCTTGCTAGCCAGCATGCCCAGCTTATTAAAGACTATGCAACGCCCATGGTATTTACGCGTAAAGCAGCGGAATTCCCTGTGCGCACGCCAAGTGAACTTTACCATGCGGTCATGGATTCAGGCAAAAAAGGTATGAGCATTCAGCGCTTCAAAGGGCTTGGCGAAATGAACCCTGAACAGCTTTGGGAAACCACGTTGGATCCTACGCGCCGCACACTGCTACGCGTTGGTGTGCATGATGCGGCCGGTGCCGATGAAGCTTTCAGCACGCTGATGGGCGACATTGTAGAACCACGCCGCGATTTCATTCAGCAAAACGCGCTGAAAGCCAGCGTGGACGCGTAGACTACGCCGACCCTTTACTAGACTGTTCTCGGTAATCGGCGCGCTGCTCGGCTACATAACCCGAGTATCTTTGCGCATCATCGATGTGCTTTTGGTAGAGTTCCCGGTTCGCAATAACCGTATCGTAAAGCCTTTCCAGTGTTTCTGATTTAAAGGCTTCCCGCAAATGCAGAATAGCGGGGCAGATGATGGATTTTTCCCCGGGGCTACCATCGGCGGGTGGCATACCATCTTTACCAAAATCACGGCGTAGCACATTGGTTTCAAAAAACGTTTCCCATGCGCTGTGAATGGCGGCTTTCATGCGTTCATGATTGATAGGTTTGTTCTCGTTTTTGAGGCCGCTGCCGGTAATCTCGGCGCTGCTTGCCCCGATAGTTGCATCTGGTAATCCTTCGGGTGGGTTTTCTCCTGCTTCGATGCAAGATTTGCGGTATTCATGAATCACTAGGGGTAGCAATGTATTAAACAGCAAAAAGCTATTAAATTGTTTGAAAGCAACCGTGTTAAGGGTGAAGCTGGCATTGGCAAACTCGTCATCGGAAATGGTTTTCTCTTCATGCGCACGACTAATGGCGCTTTTAAGTTCATTCAGGTAACTGCGATGCGCAGCGTGAAATATCGCAAAGCTTACAGCAAGTTCCGGGTAGTGCTGTAGGGCATCGAGCGCAGGCGAACGTACACCAGCTGCGCGCACGTTGTTCCCATTTCCTTCTTCAATCAGAGCATCGAGTTGTTCATGCGATAGCAATGTATCGCCGAACACCATATCATCATTCAACTCTGTTTGGTTCATCATGCGATGTAGCGAGACACCAAGCGAGCTATAATATTCTGAGTGTACGAAACTATTAAACTGCTTTTCGGCAAGGCATTGGGTGAAGAACCCCAAAAATTCCTGAAATTTATCGGTCGGTACATAATGTTTAATGGCAGTGGTAACCGACCACTGCTTAAGCGCAATTTCCTTCTGCGATGGGCGTAGCCCTTTATCTTTGCGTAACTCAGTAAAGGTAAGCATATCGTAGGGCACATCGCCCACATGCCATACAGTGCCTGGGGTATCTTTATTTCTTCCGCCCTGTTCTGGCAGCAAGTGCGCATTATGGTACGATTCGGGGACATTCGGGCGATTCACATTGGTTTTGCTATAGAGTGGGCGGCTTCTTTTAGGTTCGCCTAGCGGCGGATCAATGGTTTGCAGAATCGTGACTTCCCTGCCGCCTGGTAATTTGCATTTCTGGGTATGCAAATCATTGACAACAGTTCCAAAAAACTTATTTAAATCAAATTGTTGTTCTGGCATAAACCTATCCAGCGTGAAGTATAGCACGCGCGCATGACAGCCTGATGAAGGCACCGCTATTTTTTCGCACTGCACAAAGTGCTTGACAGGGTAGGTAATTTTCGTTAATACTCCGCGCTTACGAGGTGAAGGTAAGCTTGCGGGCGTTCTATGCGCTCAAGACAAGCATGTTTTCTTCGGCGCACCTAAGAAATAACGGGTCATTCAGAATAAAAGGAATCGGCATATGTCGAAAAAATGTGCAATTACAGGTAAAGCAGTGCAATCGGGCAATAACCGTTCGCACTCGAACATTAAAACCAAGCGTCGCTTTATGCCAAACGTGCAAAGCGTTTCGCTGATTTCCGATGCGCTGGGTCAAACCATCCACATGCGCGTAACGGCTTCGACGCTACGCTCGATCGACCATAATGGTGGCCTCGATAACTTCCTGATGACGACGCATAGCGCGAAATTGTCGGAAGAAGCACGCACGCTTAAAAAACGTATCGTGAAAGCTCAGGCAGCTGCAAAAGTTGCATAACTAGCTGAAGATACCCACGAAAAAGGCGCCTTTAGGCGCCTTTTTTTATTGCTCATTGGCGCGAGGTTAACCCCAAAATCCTTTCGTGCCACCGCCCCAAAACCAGCTTGTATCAGCTGGCGCACTGGTGCTCGAAGATTCGGTTTTCCCCCAGCCCCAAAATCCACTGCCAGCAGATTCATGTGTAGTGTTGCTACCATAAAAATTGGAAGTTTCGCTGCTGGAAGATGTGTTGCTATTGCCCCAAAGCGATGCAGGGCTAACCCCCACAGGGCTGCTTGCAAACAAACCACCACACGAACCAGCGGTATTGCCGTGTGCATCTAGTTTTTGTTGGGGGTTGCCAAAACAATCCAGATCGCTGCCCATGCCTTGTCGCATCAATGCAAGGTAGCTGGATTCATTGGCTTCACCGTAAAGATTTCCCTGTTTATACTGCACACCAGAAGTGCTGGTAGATACCTGCACGGCATATTTTGAAACTTCATCTGGCGCAGGTGCAAATAAATTGGCAGCAGGCGCAAATGGATCTGATTTGCCATGAATTTCATCGAGTAACGAACTGATGGGCTTATTCCACGACTCACGATCATCGCTTGGTTTATCTAAAAACGAGGTGCCAACGGCAAGGCGCTCAAACATCGACATAAAGGCGTTGCTCACGATAGAGGAATCACTAGTGTATTCTTGCAGATAAGGCTTAATGATTCGTTAATGTTATGCCGTATGACTAGCGCGTTTTAGCCGATCATTGATGGCTTCGCCAATGCCCTCATTCGGAATGGGCATCACGGCAATGCCGCGATATTGTGGGTTATCGAGTGCGCGTAAGCTGGCAAATAATCGGGTGGCGGCTTCCTGCAGATTTCCGGATTCCGAAAGATTAATGGTGGCGGCAGCGCCGGTAAGCGGTTGCGCGCCAAAGGCAAGCAATGCCTCATCACTTGCCACCGACGTCGCATCGGTACGCACCGGAATGCTTGGGGCATAATGGCTAGCAAGCTGCCCCGGAGATTTTAAAATATGCACAGGTTTATCATCGTTCGCAGCATGAAGTGATAGCTGTAAACACTCTGAAATCATGTGTTTTGTAATAGCGCCAGGGCGCAGTAACACTGGCGCATCGCCGGAAATATCCAGCACCGTCGATTCCAGCCCCACGCTGCAGGCACCACCATCGATAATCAATGGGCACTGCGCCCCAAATTCTTCGCGCACATGCGCGGCGATGGTCGGCGAAACGCGCCCCGATTTATTGGCGCTGGGTGCAGCAACACCGCGCCCGAAGCGCTTTAGAAGTGATAGGGTATGTGGCTGGTTAGGCATGCGCAGCGCCACCGTATCGCCACCACTCGTTACTAAATCTGCAAGCTTCGTGTGTTGCGTTAACTTCAGCACCAGTGTTAGCGGCCCGGGCCAGAATGCACGCGCTAATTGTTCCGCCATCGCATTCCATTGCCCATAGCGTTTTGCGCCCTCCACATCGCCCACATGCACGATCAGCGGGTTAAAGCGCGGGCGGGATTTGAGCGCAAAAATCTGGGCGACGGCCTCGCTGTTCTCGCAATCGGCGGCCAGCCCATAGACAGTTTCAGTGGGGATAACCACCAACGCGCCGTTTTGCCAAAGGCTTATGGCGTTATCCTCAGCTAAAAAATCTATATCTTGTGGATAATGTGCATTCATTTGACAATATGTAGTAGTTTGTTAGACATAAGGGGCAACTCGGACAAGCAACTACAGTGAAGTGTGAGGCTGGTGTTGTAGGTGGCGTGCGCCACTTCAGCACCAGACCTCACCCAAGACACTGTTCGGGAATCATAAGAGGAAATCGTGGTAGCAAAAATCATTACTATTGCACAGCAAAAAGGCGGTGCAGGCAAAACCACGATGGCGGCGCATTTAGCAGCACACTGGGCGCGCAGTAAATTCAAAGTAGCCGTGGTAGATATCGACCCGCAAGGTTCGCTTGGCCACTGGTATAAGGTGCGGCAAGAGCGTTTGGGTGTCGATGGCACCGGCATTACCTATGCTGCCATTTCTGGTTGGCGTGTGCGCAGCGAGATTGATCGCTTGCGCAACACCCACGATGTGATCGTGATCGATAGCCCACCCCACACCGATGCCGAAGCGCGCACCGCAATTCGCGCCGCTGATTTGGTGGTGATTCCGCTGCAACCCAGCCCCATGGATGTGTGGGCAACGGGTGCAACCATCAATATTTGTAAGCAGGAACGTGTACCTGTGAAAATGGTGTTAAACCGCGTGCACCCGCAGGCGCGCATTACCGATGCGATTTCTGGCGACATGATAGGCCTTACCGCCAGCCGCTTTGGCAACCGCGTAGCGTTTGCCGGTTCGTTACTTGAAGGGCTGGGTGTTACTGAAACCGAACCCAGCAGCACGGCCGCCGAAGAAGTGCGCAGCCTTGCCAAAGAAGTCTGGAATTATGTGAATAAAAAAGAAAAGCCCACCAAAAAAACTGCGTAACGTTCCACCCCGCCGCACCGCACATTCCGGTGCAGAATTGAAGGAGAAAGCCATGATAAGCGCACTTTACTACACCACCCACGATAGCATTATTGGCCGCTTACTGCTGGTGGGCTCCGAGCGTGGCATACAACGCATCACCCGGCTAGATCACGGCGAACTGCCTGAACCTACCTTGCATTTATATTATGGCGATCAGGCGAATTTAACGCACCTGCCGGGCTTCTTTGCCAGTGCCTGCAGCGCGATCGATGCGTATCTGGAAGATTCCAGCACGCTGAAATTACCCTATGAAATCGTTGGCGGCACACCGCTACAGCGTGCAGTGTGGCTGGCGCTTACCAAAATTCCATTCGGCGAAACGCGCAACTATTCGCAGCTTGCAGAAACGGTGGGCTTCCCGCGCGCCGTACGTGCGGTAGCCAGCGCCTGCGCTGCCAACCCCATTCCGCTTATTATTCCATGCCACCGCGTGGTTGCCAAAGATGGCACGCTGGCAGGCTTCAGCCTTGGCGGTGTGGAAGTGAAAGAGAAGCTTCTGGCGCTGGAATCGAAGCAGCAGACACTGCTGGCGGCGTAGTTTTTATATCAAAGCGATGTAACGAAAAGCCACCCTTTCGGGTGGCTTTTTATTTGGCTTTTTTGTGTTAGACCACATTCGGACAATGCCTAATCTAAGACAAGCGGTTCAAGCGGTTAAAGACTTTTTACTTCCGCATCAGTTGGCAGTTCGTAACGTGCATAAAGGGCATCAAAATTTTTATCGCACACTTTAATCATCTCTCTAAGATCAAAAGTCGCGTCTGGCTGCTTCTTCAAGTGATATCTCCCACCTTTTTTATTGCCCCAAGGATGGCGCTGTGGATGCACGACGTTCCGAATAAGATTTTTCTTTAGAATGTTCTCATTAAAGTACCCAATCATTTTTTCATAGATTTGGGCAAGGTAATCTTCCCCATCTTTTTCTGAGAAGTATTCTCCATGAGTTAATCTATG
>JBILFK010000072.1:0-7564 GCA_044351685.1 Rickettsiales bacterium
GCAGGTCGTGATTTAGTCGACAAGCTTCGCGATCTACGTAACGGAGCTGGCAGCATCTGGGATTCGATTACTAGCAGCGTCGGTAACTTATTCAACGGTGGCGGCAGCAGCAATGGCGGTGTCAATTTCAACTTAGGCGGCATTTTGGGCGGCTTGGGTGGTGGTATCGGCGGCTTCATGATTGGTAAGATGTTTGGGGGCGGCATTTTTGGCACCATCGCCAGTATATTCCTAGGTGTATTTGGCGCGTATTTGGGTGCCAGCACGTTTGGTCGCGGGGGCAGCAATAACAATGCGGGGGCAGGTACGGGCACTGGTACGGGTGATGCGTCTGCTTCGCCTACGGGTGCAGCCGCGACTAGCGGTGAACGCACTATCCCCATGCGCGGTGCCGATGGCTCGGTGCGCTATGTTTCGCCTTCTGAACATGAAGCATTACTCAATAGTGCTGCCGGGTTTTCGGGAAATGTACGCTACAATCCTTCGCGCGGCGATGAGCCTTGTCCTCCCACCTACCCCGGTGGTCGCCAGCAAGATCGCTTCCAGCCTGCATATTCTTAGTAAGAATCCTTGCAAAACCCAGAGTTTGCGCTAATTAGCTTCGGCTATGGCGAAATCTGAATCTATTATTACCGATGTTTCTTTCAAAGACGCAATGGGTGAGCGTTACCTTGCCTATGCGCTTTCCACCATTACAGCTCGCTCGCTGCCCGATGTGCGCGATGGCCTAAAGCCCGTGCATCGCCGCTTGCTGTATGCGATGCAGCAGCTGCGACTAGACCCAGCCTCGGGCTACAAAAAATGCGCCCGCGTAGTGGGTGATGTCATCGGTAAATTCCACCCGCACGGCGATACAGCTGTGTATGATACTATGGTGCGCTTGGCGCAAAGCTTTGCGGTGCGCTACCCGCTGGTCGAAGGTCAGGGGAATTTTGGTTCGATTGATGGCGATAACGCCGCCGCCATGCGTTATACCGAAGCCAAGCTTACGGAAGTGGCCATGTTACTCATGGCCGAACTGGATTCCGACACCGTCGATTTCCGCGCCACCTACGATGGCGAAGATAAAGAACCTGTGGTGTTTCCCGCCGGCTTCCCCAATTTGCTGGCCAATGGCGCCGAAGGGATTGCCGTGGGCATGGCCACATCCATCCCGCCACATAACATTGTCGAATTATGCGATGCGTTGTTGCAGCTGATTAAAAAACCAAACTGCACCGTTGAATCACTACTTGGCTATGTGCAAGGCCCCGATTTCCCCACCGGCGGCGTGATTGCTGAAAACCCTGAAACCATAGCCGAAGCCTACCGCACCGGGCGCGGCAGCCTACGCGTTCGCGCCACGTGGGAGCGAGAAAATTTAAGCCATGGCCTCTATCAGGTGGTGATCACTGAAATTCCGTATCAGGTAGCAAAATCGAAGCTGATTGAAAAAATCGCTGATTTATTCCGCAATAAAAAATTGCCACTGCTCGCCAATATCCAAGATGAATCGACCGATACCGTGCGCATTGTGCTGGAACCAAAAAATCGCCAGGTTGACCCTGCATTGCTGATGGAATCGCTCTACCGCGCCTGCGATTTGGAAGTGCGCTATAGCCTGAACCTGAACGTGATTACCGCCGATGGCACGCCACGCGTGATGAATCTGCGCGAGCTTTTACAAGCATATCTGGATCATCGCCACGAAGTGCTGATGCGCAAAAGCAATTTCCGGCTTGGGCAAATTGGTCGGCGCATGGAAATTCTGGAAGGCTTGCTTACCTGCTACCTGAATTTAGATGAAGTGATTCGTATTGTTCGCGAAGAAGACGATGCGAAACAAGAATTGATGGATACGTTTGAGTTAAGCGAAGTGCAAGCCGATGCGATTCTGAACATGCGCCTGCGGCAATTACGCAAACTCGAAGAAATCGAAATCAAAAAAGAACATAAATTGCTGAAGGAAGAACAAAAATACCTGAAAACATTGTTAAAAGACCCCGCGCTGCGTTGGCAAACCATTGCCGATGATGTGAAAGCGCTGAAAAAGCAATTTGGCCCGAATACCTTGCTTGGCAAACGCCGCACACAATTCAGCGAAGCACCAAGCAGTGCCGTGATTTCGATGGAAGCATTCATCGAAAAAGAACCCATCACCGTAGTTTGCTCAAAACTGGGTTGGATTCGCGCGTTCAAAGGCCATTTCGATTTGCTTCCGGATTTGAAGTTCAAAGAAGGCGACGAAGCAGGCTTCCAAATTAAAGCGAAAACAACGGATAAGTTGATTGTATTCGCAAGCGATGGTCGCTTCTTCACCCTTCCGTGCGATAAATTACCTAGTGCCAAAGGGCAGGGCGAGCCAATTCGCTTGATGATGGATTTGGATAACCAGCACGAAATTATTACCATGCATGTCTACGAGCCTGCGCGTAAGCTGCTGATTGCTGCCGATAATGGCAAAGGCTTCATTGTTGATGAAAAAGACGTGATGGCGCAAACGCGCACCGGCAAACAGATTTTAAGCTTGGCTGCAGGCGCGCGCGCTATCGCCTGCGTCGATGCATCGGGTGACCATGTCGCCGTGATTGGCAGCAACCGGAAAATGCTGGTATTCCCGCTCGATCAGGTGCCGCCCATGAAGCGCGGGCAGGGCGTTGCGCTACAAAAATACAAAGATGCCACACTTGCCGATGTAACGGTGTTTACGGTAGCTGATGGGTTATCGTGGCAAATTGGAGAACGCATTCGCACCGAACCCGATATTACGCCGTGGCTTGGCACCCGCGCAGGGCAAGGCAAATTGCCGCCTGTTGGCTTTCCGCGTAGCAATAAGTTTTTTGGCTAAATCAGACGTTCTGCTGGAAAGCGCAGAGTAATGCTGCGATTGCCATCAGGCGTGGTTTTTATCTCCACCGTTCCCTGATGCCACGCCATGATAATGCGCGTGAGTGCTATGGTAAGCATTTGCCGCAAATGGGTGAGCGCTGCAATTTGCTGAGTGTGATAGGCAATGGTAAGCCACCAATCGCCGGTGCGAATGGCACTGGTAATGCGGATAGAATGGCCTTCAGCAAGCCCTAGATATTCCGATTCCAAAAGCTGTTGCAACATATGTTGTAAGCGTGCTTCATCGCATTGTATGCGCGGCAATACCGCAGCGCCATCGATCACCGCAATGCCGCTGCGCCCGTATTTTTCATGGAACGCAACAATGCTACGGCGCAGCATCTGGCTGCTATCACATTCCATTTCGTGCAGTATGGTAGGTTCACCCTCAACAGGCAGCGTGCTGCGCATTTCACGAAGTAATGCGGGTAACAGCGCTATGGCATCACTATCAAGCTCAGGCGTAGAATTTACTGCATGCAGAATATGTTCAATTTCCTTGAGTGCTAACGAGGTAACTTCACCAAAGCTGCGATGATGTGTTTGCAATGTTTTGCGTGCAGATGTTTGAATTTCGAGTTTGTTGCGCAGTTCATTTTCCAAACGTTTGCGCTCTTCTAAAAAATCCACCATGCGGCGTATTTCAATGGCAAGCGCTTGAATCTCGCGTGGGCCACGCTGGGCTTCCGCGTGGAAATCTTCGCCGCGAACACTGAGTGCAGTGCGGTGCGTAAGCTCGATAATCGGGCGAATCATACGGCGGCGTACACTCCAAAGAATGGTCACTAAAAACGCGATGACCAAAATTAATTGCAATAAACGCGGTGTTAAATTGGCGGTAATTGCTTGCAGATAATCTTCCGCGCTGAGCGAATAAAACATAATGAATGGTGTGGCATCGGAAGCTTCTGCGTATTGTAAGCTGCGATGCTTATTCCATGGTTCTGGGTGCGAAATCAGTAATTTTTGCTTTGCCTTAAAATCATGCTTAGCAAGATTCACTAGCGAAAACTGCTCTTGAAAATTTTGCGATGACGCATTGGTTTGGGTGATCAATGTGAGTGCGCGGTTAGTAATGGCAACATTCAGGCCTTTGGTATGCAGCAACCCGGCTAGCTGCTGTTTTAGCGCACCAATATCCATGCCAAGCAATACAATGCCTGCTAAATCACCTTCGCTGTTGGTAAGCCCGATGCTAAGCGGCAGCACCCATTTATGGCTAAGGCGGCCTTTAATGGGTTGTCCCACATGCAGTTTCCAAGGTTCGGCAACGGCTTTTTTAACGTAGTCTCTATCCGATACATCAATCGGAGTGGCCACGATGCCGCTTTGGTTCGATACCAAAAGTTCTTGCTGATTGCTTATCCATGAAAGCACATCGGTATCTGCGCCACTAGTGCGGTGAAACGAGGTAAGTAGTTGCGTGATATCGGTTAGTTTTTCGGGGCCAAGTGTTAAAATTTGTCGCCCGAGCGATTCGAGCAGATACGAAGCATTTTCGACCGTAAGCAGCATATGCCTGTCTACGCGCAACGCATCATTTTCTATTTCATGAATACTGATGCGGGTTTGTTCGCGGTAGGTGGCGTAGGTTATCCAGCCACTTGCCAGCAAACCAAACAGCAGAATGCAGGCAAGCAGGAATTTTAAATCGCGTTCAAGCGATGAGGGTGAAGGAATAGCGCGGTGCATGGCTGGTTTTTAGCGTAAAGTGAAGCAAAACTCAATCAGACTTGAAAATATTGTCTAGGCAGGGGTGAGAGCGGTGTCGCTGCTGATAGCCTGCCCCTGTGGTTCGATGTTCGAAACGCGCGATTGCGGTGCATCAACCATATTGGAAGGTGCAGCCATAGTGGGTGGTGCCTCAGACGATGTTGATGGCGTAACTGGCATGTTGCGGGCTGATGTTGGGGCATCGTGCTTTACTACGCCAATACCCGTCCATGAAAAAATACGCGAGAAGCCAAAGATAAGGCTGGATATGAGGCCGCTGTAAATCAGGTCTTTGTTGGTGTAATCGAATAGTTTAGTTTGTGTGCGCTCGGTGGCGGCAATTTCGCCTTTGCTGCCAGCGCGCGCGGCGGCTGCTTCAATTTCTTTTACCACAGAAGCATTGCCCTTATTCAGCCACTTATCAAGGCCTCGCGCGCGATCTGCCGACCAGGGGTTAATATGCTTTCCTGCCATTTTATCAAAGCCGATAATAATCGGAATTGCGGTAGCGCGCGATGCGATGAGCGATAACCAGCCTTGCGTAGGTTCCTGCGCAAGGCGATCATGCGCGGCTTTCACTTCTGGCTTGGCTTCGGCATTCGGGCCATCCAGCATTTCATCGAGTTTTTTGACATATTCGAGCTTGTGGTCTTCAATTTTTTTCATGGGCACAAGCAATGTAAAGCCGCCCGAACTGAGGCCAATAATGGTTAGCCAGTTTCTCCAGTTCCCTGCTGCCTTCACATCGCCTTTGCCTAAGCGCTCAACAAGGGCATCAAACTTAGGCTTAAAAAATTTACTGTCTTTGATTAACCATGTGCTGCCCACCGAAACAGCAGTATTCACAATCCAGCCAATGCCCCAGTAATTCAGGGCATTAAATAGCTTTTCGCCCTTGCTCATGGGGGCGTTTGCTACGCTTTGATCTGTATTTTTATCAACCATCATATTCCTATAGGCACGTGCTAGGCACACGTGTCCTTATACAAATTCTAACAAAAATAGAGGAAGCCTACTGTGAAGCTTTCGTGAAGATGGGGTGAAAATACGAGAATATCTGCCGTACGATTTAGTAGGCAGTACCGAGATGGCGCGACTGTATAGCGCCCTGATTTTGAATGCCAGAAACACGGGTAACCGGTGGATCGCGCGGTTCTTGCGTATAGGCCATGCCGGGCACATGTTCTTTTAAAAAGCTGACGATCGGTCCAATGGTAGCAGATGTTACCACAGTGTATAGGGTATCGAGTGCTACGTATTTAGAGAAATCTTGCAGGCCATTTTCGTATAGTTTGCCGCCAATGCGTGTTTTTCCGCCCGCACGACGTACCCGTTCAATGGCTTCAAAATCGCCTTTTAGCGCAGGTTTCGCGGCTTCAATCTGTTCGTGCGAAAAGCTGAAGCCTATGTTGCGAAGGCTTTTATTGGTAGTTTTCGATAATTCGGGGGCGGTCTTTGCAATGGTTCCGCCAATCGCATCGCCAGCTTTACCTGCCCAATTATCAAGGCCACGAAATTGCTTTAAGAAACCAACATTCCCTTTTTCACCCAGATAATTAAAAATATTCTTTTCACTACCGATCGTATAGGCGGTAAGTTGGGTCATGCCCACCGTGCCAGCGCGGCCAACAAAAGCGCCGAGGAAGGTAGGTTTTTTGCCATTATTGATGGTATCGTGGCGCTGCCTCACCCAATCGGGTTGCGTTTCTTCGCGGCCATAATGTTGTTTATCGATAGCATGCACAATATCGCTTTTAAATTTTTCGCCCAGCCATACGCTTGGCACCATCACCGCCCAGCCGGGCGTGGTAAGCACCAACAAATCAGCCATTTTGCTCGCAACTTCGCGTTTGCTGGCATCTGATTTAAAGGTGGCCATGAAGGGGGCTTTTTGCAATTTACCTACGATGGTTTCGTAGGCGGCGATCGGTGATCTGCTCAGTATTTCTTTGGCAAAGGGCGCATCTTTCCATACCGGCTTGGTCGAATTTTTGACCCAATGGCTGAACATGGCAGAAACGGTGAGGTTAAGGGCAAAGTTAATGCCGGTGTTAAACACCATATCATAGAACTTCTCGCCCTGCGTATGCCGCACAGGCTTGCCGTTTTTATCGTGCTCGTTGCCGCTGCCAAAAGACATAAGGTTACACTTCTCCAATCTCACTTTTATCACAGAGGCTTAAGAAGAAGTGTGACGGTTTGATGAATTTCTGGAGCAATTACATAGAAAAAGGGCGGTGATTGCTCACCGCCCTTGGTCTTAAGTACCAGCGAATGCTGGCAGGACATAAGGACTTCAAAAATCGCGCCGAACCGCTTCAAGCGATTTTTGGCGTGATTCCCATTCAAAAGTACACCGAGCCGAAGGCGAGGGACTTTTGAATGATGGCTTAGAAATCCATACCGCCCATGCCACCCATGCCGCCCATGCCTGGACCTGCGGCTGGCTTGTCTTCGGTCAACTCGGACACCATGCAATCGGTGGTGAGCATCAGGCCAGCGATCGATGCTGCATTTTGCAGCGCCGAACGTGTCACCTTGGCCGGATCCAGCACGCCCATCTCGACCATGTCGCCGTAGGTGCCGTTCGCAGCGTTGTAGCCAAAGTTGCCTTTGCCTTCGAGCACTTTGTTGACAACAACCGATGCCTCTTCGCCAGCGTTGCTGACGATCATGCGGAGAGGCTCTTCGATCGCGCGCATCACGATACGGATACCGGCGTCTTGATCAGTGTTGTCACCCTTCACCTTGACGCTGGCACGTGCACGCAGCAGTGCCACGCCACCACCAGCCACGATGCCTTCTTCAACCGCTGCACGAGTTGCGTGTAGTGCATCTTCAACGCGCGCTTTCTTTTCCTTCATTTCGACTTCGGTGGCTGCGCCAACCTTGATCACGGCAACGCCGCCCGCCAGCTTGGCGACACGCTCTTGCAATTTCTCGCGGTCGTAGTCGGAGGTCGCTTCTTCGATCTGCACACGGA
>JBILFK010000073.1:0-7493 GCA_044351685.1 Rickettsiales bacterium
TGTATCAATAGCAATGCCTTCGCGCTCCATCGCCACCACAACGGGAATCAGTGGGCGATCAATCGTTTCATACACGCGCACCACCTGTTGGTGTAACATTTCAGGCTTCAGGGTTTCATAGAGCCGTAGGGTAAAATCGGCATCTTCGGCGGCATAAAACGTGGCATCCGCAATCGGCACTTCAGAAAACAGTTTCTGGGTTTTGCCGCTGCCCACCAGTTCCTTAAACGATTTCATACCGTAGCCAAAATGCTGCATCGCCAATTCATCGAGCCCCTGCCCGTGCAGGCCTGCCGAGGTAACATACGACATCAGCATGGTATCGGCTACCGGTGAAAGCGTGATGCCAACATTCGCCAGCACGCCCAAATCGTATTTAATATTATGGCCAATTTTCAGTACGCCTGTGTGCGTAAGCAGCGGCGCGAGGCCAGCACGCACTTGCGCTGATGTCAGCTGCCCTTCGGCCAGTTTTTTTACCTTCTGCGTGCCGCCTGTATCAAATAACGACGATTGAGCGGTTGCGATATTCGTTTCCGTTTCCAGCACATGCCCGATGGGAATATAGGCGGCTTTGCCGGGAGCCAGCGCAAGCGATACCCCCACCAGTTCCGCCTGCATAATATGCAGCGAGGTGGTTTCGGTATCTATCGCCACATATCCCTGTGCAATCGCCTCGCGCACCCATTGCGCCAGCGTTTCGCTATCGCGGATGGTAATATAATTTTGCGCCCCAAGCGCCGGCGTACCATTCGCAGCATTCGCCGCAAGGGCAGGCTTACTTATAGGTTGTGGCGCGGCATCTTGCCCCATTTTTTTGAGCAGCGAGGTAAAATTCTGCTCGCGCAAAAATCTCAGTACATTCTGGTTATCGAGCGGCACGGGGTTTAACTCATCGAGCGAAACAGGCAGCGCAACATCGCGCTTTAACTGCACAAGCGTGTAAGATAACCGCGCGTTTTGCGCGTGCTGCTCCAGCGATTCGCGGCGCTTGGGCTGCTTAATCTCGCTTAGATGGTTCAATAAATTCTCCAGCGTACCATACTGCAAAATCAGTTCGGCAGCGGTTTTGGGGCCAATGCCCGGAACACCCGGCACATTATCCACTGAATCGCCAATTAGCGCCTGCACCTCGATGACCTTTTCCGGTGGCACACCAAATTTTTCGATCACTTGCGCTTCACCAATCGCTTTATTCTTCATTGGGTCGAGCATGGCCACGCCGGGGCGAATCAGCTGCATTAAATCTTTATCGGACGAGATAATCAATACCTCGACACCCTGCGCATGCGCGGCGTCGGCGTAGCTGGCAATCACATCATCCGCTTCCACACCTTCCAGCTCAATCGCGGGGATGCCTAGCGCTTCGGTTGCTTTACGTACCAGCGCAAATTGCGGCACCAAATCTTCCGGTGCGGGCGGGCGGTTGGCTTTATATTCCGGGTAAATATCTTGCCGGAAGCTGATGCGCGACGCATCGAAAATCACTGCCAGATGGTCGCGCGCATATTGCTCGCGCAACCGAAACATCATGGTGGTAAAGCCATATACGGCACCCACCGCCGTACCATCGGGCCGGGTAAGTGGCGGCAACGCATGGTAGGCACGAAAAATATAGCCCGAACCATCCACCAGAATAAGGCGTGGGGTGTGGGCGGTTGCATTTGCGGCGGGTTGAACTGTCATGGGGTGAACATAAAGTGTTTTCATTTAAGCGCAAGGTTGCATACAACGTCACCCAATCACTTACAAAGGAAGCGTTATGCAACTCACTGGCCCCACCTTCGCGCCCGCTAGCGGTACAGTTAAAAAACTCGTCGTATTTTTGCATGGGGTTGGTGCAAATGGCGATGATTTAATTGGTTTGGCGCGCGTGTTCGCCCCGGTGTTCCCCGATACATTATTTGTATCCCCCAATGCGCCGCATGCCTATGATATGGCGCCGTTTGGCTATCAGTGGTTTTCGCTGCGCGAGCGTTCGCCTGAAATTATGTTGAACGGCGTGAAAGATGCAGCCACCCACCTGAATCCGTATCTGGATGGATTACTGAAACAGCATAAGCTTCACGATAACGACATGGCGCTCATAGGTTTTTCGCAAGGCACGATGGTGGCGCTTTATACGGCACTGCGTCGTAATGCTGCCTGTGCGGCTGTCGTTGGCTATTCCGGCGCGCTCATTGGTGCCGATGTGCCCACCGATCCGTTTACTGCTAAGCCACCCATTTGCCTGATTCACGGCGAAGACGATATGGTCGTGCCTTTTACCGCCATGGAACATGCGGTGCGTATTTTGAAACGCGCCGACATTGCGCACGAATCTCACCCGCGGCCGCATCTGGGGCATGGTATTGATGAAGAAGGCTTAGAAATTGCCGCGCATTTCCTGACGCATGCGTTTGACTAATCCTGCCCCCTGATAAATCAGCGCACTGTAAAGCTGCACCAGCGATGCACCCGCATCGAGCTTGGCCATCACATCATGATAGCTGGCAATACCGCCTACCCCAATAAGTGGAATTTTTCCCTGTGTGCGCACATAGGTTTTTACCAACGCCTCGGTCGATAGCCGCATCAGCGGTTTGCCACTTAAGCCGCCCGCTTCATTGCCGTGCAATGCATGCGCCACGCCATCGCGCGATAGGGTGGTATTGCTTACAATCAGGCCATCAAGCGCAGTATCCAGTGCCACTTCGGCAATCGCATCGAGCGCGGCATCGTCATTATCGGGCGCAATTTTTACAAAAATGGGTTTGCGCGCCAACCCTCGCCCCACTTCAACATCGCGGGCGGCGTGCAGTGCCTTCACCAGCGCACGCAAACTATCGGCTGCCTGCAAATTGCGTAAGCCCGGCGTGTTGGGTGATGAAATATTTACCGTAATATAATCCACCCACGGATACAGCGCATAAAAGCCCGTAACATAATCGGCGACGGCATCTTCGGAATCTTTGTTTTTGCCAATATTTCCGCCGACAATACCATCATTGGCCTTACGTTTTTTAAGGCGTGCAACGGCAGCATCGACGCCTGCATTGTTAAACCCCAACCGATTGATTACCGCCTCTTCCGCCACTAAGCGAAATACACGTGGCATCGGATTACCAAGCTGCGGCTTTGGGGTTACCGTGCCAACTTCCACAAACCCAAACCCTGCACGCAGCGCGCCTTTATAACACTCGGCATTTTTATCGAAACCTGCTGCAAGCCCAATGCGGTTGGGGAAATGCAGCCCGGCAATCGTGACGCCTTCATTGGCATCGCTGGGCATCGCGGGTAACAATGCGCGAAGCTGTAGTGCGTGTATCGCCAAACGATGCGCTGCCTCGGGCGGCAACGCAAATAGCAGTGGACGAAGGAAAGAATAGCGCATCGGCATGCCTTAGCGGCGAATTTGCGCCTGTGCAAGTCTTACAGAACTTGGAAGATTTACAAGCACTTGCATAGGGTTCAGGCGCTGGCCATTCATTTTAATGCGGTAATCGAGATGCGAACCTGTTGATCGCCCGGTGGAGCCCACCCGGCCAATCTGCTGGCCTTGACGCACTTGTTGACCCGGACGAACCTGTTGCGCGCTTAAGTGCCCATACATGCTTTCCGAACCATCGCGGTTGCGGATGGTAATGGAATTTCCCATGCCGCCACTTCTGCCAACGCCGGTAATCACGCCATCCGCCGTTGCCAATACCGGTGTGCCCGTGGCTGCGGCGATATCAATACCGCCATGAAATTTTGGCCGACCGGTAAAGGGATCCTTGCGCATACCGAACCCGGAAGAAACATACTGCTTAGCGTTGCTAGGCACTGGCCACGCATGGCCGCGCACTGGTGCGCTGCGCATGGTGCGCCCAAAAACCGGGCCCGCGCCCAAATCATCGGCGCCACCAAACAGATCAAGCACAGGGTCATTCGATTTTGTGGCCACGTTAGAAGCGGAAGCCGCCTCTGGCAATGCGGCAGTAGGCCGTGTCACAGGGGTAAGCGCCGAAGGCCTGCGAACATTTACGACCAGCATATCACGATCAAGGCGCATAAAGCCGCCCTGGCGCATGCCGTCGCGATCATTGCTCAAGCCGCTGCGCGCCGATGCGGCAGGATTTACCACACGTGCCGCAGCCGCAGGGTTTCGGGCCTGATCGAGCGAAATAAAGCTGCGCACTGCGCCATTGGCGCTGGCAAGCTGAATGCGCCCATCGGCAGCCGAGGCCATTTTGGGAAGCAATCCCACCAGTATTGCCGTAGAAAATAATGCTGAACGCCAGCCTAAGCCGCGCACGAAGGAGGAAAACAAGGCGTGGCGTGGCAACAAAAACATCCCCCTACTGATGGCGTATCTCGTGAATTTTTAATCTATTTACGCACCTGTTTTAGCAAGTGTCGTGCCAATCTGATGTGTCAGCCGTACCACACGCCGAGGGCCTAGTCACGGCAACTCGGGCAAACCGCGTGATTGCGGTTTACTTTTTATCGGCAGTATTGTTTTTTGGTTTCAATAACAAAATAATGCTCGGCGCTGTTACGACTTAAGGATGGTTCTCCCATGGTTTTTACGCGCACGCTTCTTCCGCGCAGCACCAATCTATCTAAACGCCACTCTCTGTTGCGTGTGCTTGTTTGCACGTCGGCGCTGCTAACGTCATCATTCGTTACGCTTCCTGCCTATGCAAGCGCCTACGATGCGCCACCAGCAGGCGCAGAGGTAACCCCTCTTTATCCGCAGCGCCATAGTAAAGTAGTTGCGCGTGAAGAGGCGCTTATTCGCAAAAAAACGATGGAGCTGGAAGCGCTGCGCGCTGCGGTTGCCGCTGAAAAACGCCGCCTCGCTGAAATTCAAAGAGAAGCCGAGAATCGTCAAGAAGAAATAACTGATGCGCAAGGCGAGAGCGCAAAGCGTGAAATTGCATCACCTTTTGAAGTAGGCACTTCTGGCTACGCCGAAAAGCCTGCACCCAAAAAACCAGCAACTCTTGTTGTTGCCTCAGCGGGGAATATAGCAACCGATGCCCCTCTGGTGATTGCCGCAGCTTCGGCTGCCGATGCAACGCCTGCATCGCCGCAACCCATAGGCCAGCTGCCTGCTGGTGGCGTAGCACCCGTTCCAAGTGCGGTCGTTGCTACCCCGACTATTAATCCTACTCCGGTTGCAGCACCTGTTTCTTCTCATGCTACGGCGGTGGCCCCGATTTCTTCCAATTCCGCTATTGCGCCAATTCCGCCGATGGTGGCAGAGCCATTAGCGATTATTGCGGCCCCCGCATCTGTAACGCATTCCACTGCATCCGTGGCGCAATCGGTGCCGCATGTTCCGGGCAAAGATATTATTGAACCCGGTGTATTCGTGGAACCAACGCCTGTGACCGCAAGAGCCCCCAATACTCTGCCCGGCAGCATTTCTGTGCCTGATAGCCCGGCGATTGCGGGCACGCCCACCGTGTTTGGTCAGGCACCCGGGGCAACATCGCTTGGCACAGACACTCGCTCGCTATTGGCGCGACTGCCCACGAATATTGGTGCAGGCGCACCGCCCACATCTGGCAAAGTGAACATCAAGCGTATCAGCCCAGATATTGCCGAAGTGGTTGGTGTCGATAAGCAGGGCGAAAATTTCAGTGCGGCGGGCATTAGCATTAATGTGCGGGGTGGCGTGTATGATGCCAACCGCGACTTAAGCCGTGCTTACGATGCTTTGGTTGCCAACGATGCAAGCTCTGCCATTGGCATTTACAGCGATATTCTGGCGAGTGACCCCAAAAATCAGGATGCGCTATTTGGCTTAGCCGCAACCTATCACCGCGCTGGTGCGATTGATCGTGCAAAACCACTTTATATTCGCCTGCTCGAATTAAACCCCGAGCACCGTGAAGGCCTAAACAACTTCCTTGCGCTCGTCAGTGCGCAAGCACCTGAAGATGCGTTAGTAGAACTTGAAAAGCTAGGCGCACGCAACCCCGGATTCAGCCCCATTCATGCGCAGATTGCGCTTTTATATCAGCGTTTGGGGGCCTTTGACCGCGCACGCGAAAAAATGCTGTATGCGATTGAGCTTTCACCAGAAAATCTGGTGTACCAATATAACTTAGCCGTGATGCTCGATAAAGAAGGCCAGGCTGCCGATGCAATGGCGCTTTACCAAAAACTGATTGCAGCCAATGGCCGTGGTTCGCCGCTGCCTGCACCGGTTGAGCATATTCAAAAACGCTTGAACTTCCTCACCGCACAATCGGTTGCAGGTTCGCCAAGTTAAGGTATCATGATTCACGGCTAGCAACATGTAAGGTGCGCAATGGAAATTACTGACCTTCTGGTAGCAACACAGAAAAACAAAGCATCGGATTTGCACCTCGCTACCCGCAACCCGCCGATTATGCGTGTGCATGGCGATATGCTACCAATTGACGCACCAGCGCTCGATGCCAATCAGGTAAAAACCCTACTTTATTCTATCATGACTGAACAGCAGCGCTCTGATTACGAGCGTGATCTCGAACTCGATTTCTCGATTTCTTTCGGCGACGATATGCGTTTTCGCGTCAACGTATTCAACACAATTTACGGCCCTGCGGCAGTGTTTCGTTCGATTCCTACGAAAATTCTTTCGCTGGGTGAGCTGCGCGCACCCGATGTGCTGCAGCGTCTTTGCCATTTGCATAAAGGCCTGATTCTGGTGACCGGCCCCACGGGTTCGGGGAAATCGACCACGCTTGCCGGCATGATTGATTACATGAATACTACCTTCAGCCGCCATATTTTAACCGTCGAAGATCCGGTTGAATTTGTTCATAAATCCAAAAAATGTCTGGTCAATCAACGTGAAGTTGGCAATTCCACCAAGTCTTTTGCCAAAGCGCTCAAAAGCTCGCTCCGCGAAGACCCGGATGTGATTCTGGTGGGCGAGATGCGCGATTTAGAAACCATTCAACTTGCCATGACTGCCGCAGAAACTGGCCACTTAGTGATGGGCACATTGCATACTAGCTCGGCACCAAAAACGATTGATCGTATTATCGACGTATTCCCCGCCAACGATAAAGAAATGGTTCGCGCAATGCTTTCGGTTTCGCTCGAAGCAGTCATTTCACAATCGCTTTTAAAACGCGCCGATGGTACCGGGCGTGTGGCTGCACACGAAATTTTGCTTGGCACCCCTGCCGTGCGGAATCTGATTCGCGAAGGCAAAATTCCGCAAATCAGTTCGATGATGCAAATGGGCTCCAAACTTGGCATGCAAACTATGAAAGATACTCTGAATCGGTTATTCTCTGAAGGTATTATCTCTTCTGATACGCTGCGCGATGCACTGGCAACCGGCACTTCAGAAGCCGAAAGCGACGATACAAAATCCGGAGAGAATCCAAGCAATGTACGCCGACGCAGCTTCGGCAATGAAAGTGCTTTCTAATGCAATCACTCCCCACGATGGACAGCTTACTTGAAGACATGATCATGCGTCATGCCAGCGATTTATACCTCACATTTGGTAGCCCCCCCAGTTA
>JBILFK010000074.1:0-7464 GCA_044351685.1 Rickettsiales bacterium
AGAAGGTCTGATAGGCAGCGTTTACCCCGATAAACAAGCGCAAGCCGATATTGATTTTGGGGCGCGTATTGCACGTGCTATTGGCGCACTGGATATTGGCCAAGCAGTGGTTGTGCAAAAGCAGCACGTGCTTGGGGTGGAAGCCATTGAAGGCACCGATGCCTTAATTGCCCGTGCCGGCCAGCTGAAATTCGATGAAAAAGGCGGCGTGCTGGTAAAAATGAAAAAGCCACAGCAAGAGCGCCGGGTTGATTTACCCACCATTGGCGTGACAACCGTTGAACAGGTTGCTGCTGCAGGGCTTTCGGGCATTGCAGTGGAATCGGGCGGCGCACTGATACTCGATCGTCGCGAAGTAGCACGGCGCGCAGATGCGCTCGGCGTTTTTGTTGTTGGCTTTTCAGTTACTGAATCAGAATGACAGCGATCTACATTATCGCAGGGGAAGCATCGGGCGATCAACTGGGCGGCTGGTTGATGGAAGCGCTTCGCTATAAGCGTGAATCGATTAAATTTCACGGGATCGGCGGCAGTGCTATGCGAGCGCAAGGGCTAAGCACTCTATTTCCGATGGAGGAATTGTCGCTCATGGGGTTTGCTGAAGTTTTGCCGCATATATTCCGCATCAAACGCCGCATCAAAGAAACCGTTGCCGATATTGAAGCCAAAAACCCCAATATCGTTATTACAATCGATTCTCCGGGCTTTACCTTCCGGGTGGTAGAAGCATTGCGCAAGCGTGGTAAAGTGCCCCCTAAATTTGTGCATTATGTCGCGCCCACCGTGTGGGCTTATAAGCCCGAACGGGCTATTAAAACTGCTGCATTATTTGATCATTTGCTGGTGATATTACCATTTGAACCTCCTTATTTTAGTAAAACTTCATTGCCAACGCATTTTGTTGGCCACGCGGTCGCATGGTGGTGGAAAGAGAAAGCGCAGCGGCTTGCGTTTCGCACTCAACATCGCATTGCTGAAAAAGCACCTTTATTGGCGCTTTTTCCCGGTAGTCGTAAGGGTGAAATTACCCATATGATGCCGCTATTTCGCACTACGTGTGAAACCCTAAAAAATAACATTCCAAACCTTGAAACAGCGATGCTGGTGCGCCAGGAAATGCTGGCGGTGCTTGAGCCTTATATAGAAAACTGGCCTTGTCCGTTACATATCACACATCAACTTGAAGATAAAAAATCGCTATTTGCTGCCTGCGATGCCGCGCTCGCAAAATCGGGAACCATTGGACTAGAATGCGCGTTAGCAGGATTAGCCAGTGTGATCACTTACCGCGCCCACCCTATTTCGGCATGGTATATTCGTAAAAAAATCCGTACCCCGTTTGTAAATTTGGCGAATATTTTATGCCGTGAAATGGTGATGCCAGAATTATTACAGGAAGCAGCAACGCCAACCGCACTTGCAGATGCATTATTGCCGTTGCTAAACAACGAAGAGGCACGCAGCGAACAGCAACGAAAATTATCGATTATTCCTGCGATGCTGGGCGCGAACGAAGCGCTTTCACCCAGCGATAAAGCCGCGGATATTATTTTATCACTTATTTAAGCTACTTTTAGCGCGTGCACCGTATCATCATAACCAAACAGGCGAAGCAGCATCTGCACAGCCCTACCGCGCTCAGAATGCAATGTTGGGTCGCTTTGCCAAAGCGTTTGTGCTTCATCGCGCGCCATGCGCATCAGCTCGGCATTGCGCATAATATCGGCAAAATGAAATTCCGGCAGTCCGGTTTGTTTGGTGCCCAGCACATCGCCTGCGCCGCGCAAACGTAAATCTTCTTCGGCAATCACAAAGCCATCTTGCGTTTCGCGCAGCAGCGAAAGTCTTGCTTTACCATTCTCTGAAAGCGGTGCGCGGTAAAGCAAAATGCAATGTGCCGCCTTATCGCCGCGCCCCACCCTGCCGCGCAGCTGATGTAACTGTGAAAGCCCAAAACGCTCGGCAGATTCAATAACCATAATGGTTGCTTCTGGCACGTTTACACCCACCTCGATCACGGTAGTTGCCACTAAGATTTGCAGGCTACCAAAGGCAAAATCGCGCATCACGGCATCGCGTTCGGCTGTTTTCATGCGCCCGTGAATCAGCCCTACTTTTCCGGGAAATTTGTGATTTAAAAGCGTAAAACGATCTTCGGCGGCGGCGGTTTCGTGCATTTCTTTTTGCTCGATATCTTCTTCGCTTGGTTCGATCAGTGGGCATACCCAAAATATTTTTTCATGTTGCGCTAAGGCACGCGCCATACCTTCCATCACTTCATGTTGCCGTGAGAGCGGAATAACCCGCGTTTCTATGGGCTTTCTACCTATAGGGCGCTCCGATAAAATGGAGATATCCATATCGCCGTAACACGCCATCATCAGGCTGCGCGGAATGGGGGTTGCCGAAAGTTGCAACACATGCGGCGCAGTAGCTTTGCCAATCAGTGCAATGCGTTGTTCGACGCCAAAGCGCTGCTGTTCATCGATTATCACCAGCGCCAAGCGCTGAAATGCGACGTTTTTCTGAAATAATGCGTGCGTGCCGACCACAAAATGAATTTCGCCTGCAGCGATTGCTTTGGTAACTGCCGCTTGTTCCTTTTTGGACATTTTCCCGGATAAATATGCCATGCGAAAACCGAGTCCTTGAGCCAGCGGTTGAAGGCTCTGCATGTGCTGGCGCGCCAATACATCGGTGGGTGCCATCATCAATGCCTGATGCCCTGCCGCAGCAGCTTGCACCATTGCGGCAAATGCCAGAATGGTTTTACCGCTTCCCACATCGCCTTGCACTAGCCGCACCATCCGACGCCCGGAAGTCATATCTTCAATGATTGCTTTTGCAACCTGCTGCTGGCTGAATGTTAATTCAAATAACAGAAGAGATAACAATTTTATGTGCATTGAAATATCGTGCGGAACAAGAATGCCAGGAACCGCAATTTCCTGTTTACGGCTGACCATTAACATCAGTTGGTGGGCGAGCAATTCATCGTAGGCCAGGCGATGCCATGTAGGTTGTGAAACCACATCTTCCACATATTCTTTAGGCGCATGCACTGTGCGTAAACAATCCGCAAAACTCGGCCACCCTGTCATGTTGCGGGTGTTTTCGGAAAGCCATTCGGGCAGTGGCGCAATATGCGCGAGCGCTTGCAACATCATGCGCGCAATCTGCCTGCTCGATAATTTCATGCTGGCAGGATATACGGGTTGAATTCGCAGCACTTCGTGCGCGCGTGATTCGGGAACAATAAAATCCGGGTGCGTGATACTGAACGCGCCATCATAGATTTCGATGCGCCCAGAGATAATACGCGTTTCTCCCACAGGCATCGATTTGGTTAAATATTCTCCGCGTGCATGATAGAAAATACACTGCACACTTCCCGTATCATCTTCGACAATCACACGGTATGGCAGCGGCCTTCCGCGTTTGCTAACGCGTATTTTAGGTGGCACATGCTCGATGATACGCACACGTAATGTTGCAATGATACCAACAGAAACATCAGCAATCACATGCACTGCGCGCCTATCATCGTAACGCATGGGCGCATGAAACAACACATCACGTATTTGCGGCAACGCATGCGATGTATCAAGAGCAGTCACACGAAAAAGCAGGCTGCGGCAGGCATCGGCAAGCTGTGGCCCCACCCCTTTTAAGGCAGTAATCGGGCGAAAATAGGGCTGTAATGCTATCAAGCGGTGGGTTCCAGCAAATGATTGCGTGAATCTTGCTCAAGCGCATCCAGCGCTTCTTCGCAGCGTTCTAGCGCGCCATCGCCATCACGTTCATTGATCATATCGAAGGCAATGCTAACCGTGATTGAAAATTCTGATTTCCCGCCAAAATCAATGCGGTGCGAACGAATGAGGCCACGCCAGCGGTTTAGCATTACCCGCGCCGATTCGCGCGAAGTATTCATCAGAAATATTGCCAGCATTTTATCGCTTAACTGGCACATCACATCGTCTTCGTGAAGCATGCGTCGGCATGAATTTGCCAGATGTTGCAACAATTGGTTGCAGCCCACTAAGCCATAGCGTGCCATGCTTTTTTCGTAACGATCCATGCGCAACACTACCAGCGCGGCGGTTCCATCGTTACTTTGCAACAAATTATGCACCGATTCAAAAAAGCCTACACAGGTGTTTCTATCAGGAAGGTCGGTGGCTGGATTAAGCACCTGGCGGCTTTCCAGATTAAGGCGTAATAAATCGTTAAAACGCTGCACACCGCGCGCTTCATCCACGACTAAAATTTCCAACTGAAACCACGGGTTTGCATCACGCGAAAAAATTCGCGTTATCCGAACAGGAAGCGTGGATTCTTCGCCGGCAAGCATAAATTTGGCATCGCGCTGTTTTTCTAAAATATCGAGTAAATCGGGTGCATCCGCCTCAAATTCTAACATATCGTTAAGAATTTCACGGGTTTTTGGCGCCAAAAAATCATCAAGCGCCGCGGGCTCAAATACGCCAGCTTCCAGCCCAAACATGGCACTGGCTGCCGCATTCACCTCGCGAACAATGCAGCGCTTTAGTGCATTATCTTGCGTAATTATCAGGCGTGGCGATTCTGGCTCCATAGCACCTTGCTGGAATAATAGACATTACCTATCTTCTATGGCAGATGAGGGTATCATGCAAACACAACCGCAATCACAGAATTTAAACCCACCCCTGCCCCGCGAATTGTGGCTAAAACGCCTTACGTATCGCAGCTGGCATCGTGGATGCAAGGAAACCGATATTATTTTGGGCAGTTACTGCGATGCACATTTGGCCAGCCTCGATGCCGCGGAACTCACACGTTATGAAGCATTTTTAGATGAGGATGATGCTGAAATCTGGAATTGGCTTACCCACAAAACACCCTGCCCCAAGCCCGAATACGAGCCGTTGCTTACCCAGCTGCGCACGGTAACTTTCTCCGCTTAGTCATGAGCTTTTTGCCCTCACTTACGCTGTTGCCAGCACAGCCCGTGCATTTAGGGCGCATTCCATTTTCTGCGCACGGCGAACTGTTGGCAAGCCTTGCTTTGCGTGAAAAGCGCATGGTAGTTTATGTGGGCACCACCGAAGCAGAATATACGCAAATTCATGCGCTGCTCAAATTCATTGCCCCTGAACTTCCGGTGTTTACGCTCCCTGCGTGGGATACGTTACCGTATGATCGCGTTTCGCCATCGAATACTATTATCTCACAGCGCGTTAAAACACTGGCTCAGCTTGCGCAAGGCATCAAAGGTCCGGCGGTATTGCTTACGAGTATTGCGGCTGCTAGCCAAAAACTTATTCCACCACTTGCCTTGCGCGATGCGTATTTCGATATAAGGCAAGGCACGACTTTAGAGCGAAGCAAGCTGCAGAATTTTCTTGAGAAATATGGCTATCAACGCACCGCAAAGGTTATGGAAGCAGGTGAATATGCGATTCGTGGTAGTATTATTGATATCTTCCCCGCAGGTTCAGAAATTGCTTACCGGTTAGATTGTTTTGGTGATGATATTGAATCGATTCGGCAGTTTGATCCACTTACCCAGCGTAGCGATGCGCCATGCCATAGCTTACAATTACAGGCGTTACGCGAAATCACGTTAGATGAAACATCTATCGCGCGCTTTCGAACCAATTACCGCGAAATGTTTGGGGCTGTCACGCGTGATGATCCACTCTATGAAGCCATTTCAGCCGGGCGGATGTATGCGGGTATGGAACATTGGTTGCCGCTGTTTTACGAAACATTATGCCCACTGGAAACATACCTGCCAAACGCCGCATGGGTGATTGATGCGCGTATCGATGCCATTGCTGCTGAACGCGATAGCGCCATTCAAGATTATTATCAGGCGCGTCAGCATCACGCACAAAAGAAGGGTGAAAGCCAAAGCTATCTGCCGATACCCCCCGCATCTCTCTATGATAGTGCCGATGCGTGGCATACGCGCTTAACACAACAATCTTGTGTTTATGTGCATGCATTTGATACTGCGCAGGCACAGAATTTGCCACTCAGGCCAGCGCCATTGCTCGCCAAAGGCCATGACCCTGCGCACGCATTGGTGCAACTTAAAACACTTTTGCAGGAAACCGATAGCCACATTATTTTGGCGTGTAATTCCAGCGGCAGCATGGAGCGCTTGCGCCACTTAATGCAGGAAAACGGCGTGCTTAGCCAGCCTATTACTTCGCCACGCGATATTGCTAGCGATGCAGATTTCCGTATTGTGTATTGCTGCGTACTGCCGATTGATCATGGTTATGGCTCAGCCAACTGGCTGTTACTTAGTGAAGCCGATATAATGGGCGATCGGGTGATTCGTACCCAGCGTAAAAAACGTAAAAGCGAAGCGTTTTTTCAAGAAGCTGCAAGCTTCACCCACGGCGAACTGGTGGTGCATCGCGAACATGGTATTGGCCGCTTTGAAGGGCTGATTACCGTTGAAGTGAATGATAGTAAGCATGATTGCCTGCAGCTTATTTACGATGGCGGCGATAAATTATTTTTATCCGTTGAAAATATCGAACTTATTTCGCGTTACGGGCACGAAGATGGTGTTGTTGCGCTTGATAAACTGGGCGGCGTAAGCTGGCAGCGGCGCAAATCGGCACTGAAGAAAAAACTTAAAATGGCCGCCGAGCAATTACTCAAAATTGCCGCCGAACGCGCCACCAAGCCAGCTGCTGTTTTGCAGGCAGATGTTGGGCTTTACGATGAATTTTGTGCGCGTTTTCCCTACACCGAAACGGAAGATCAATTGCAGGCAATTGAAGATATACGCAGCGATTTAGCTTCCGGCATCGCAACCGACAGGCTTATTTGCGGCGATGTTGGGTTTGGCAAAACCGAAGTAGCGCTACGCGCAGCGTTTATTGCTATCAGCAACAAGCAGCAAGTGGCCGTGGTGGTGCCCACCACATTGCTGGCGCGCCAGCATTTCAATACATTTACTGAGCGCTTTCGTGATATGCCGGTTACTATTCGGCAATTATCACGCATGGTAAGCGCCAAAGATGCCGCCCAAACGCGGGCCGAACTTGTCGAAGGGCGTGTAGATATTGTGGTAGGCACCCACGCATTGCTCGCCGACAGCATTCATTTTAAACAGCTTGGGTTGGTGATTATCGATGAAGAACAGCATTTCGGCGTGAAACAAAAAGAAAAGCTGAAAGAATTTAAATCCGATGTGCATGTGATTACGCTTTCTGCAACCCCGATTCCGCGCACCTTACAAATGTCGCTTTCTGGTGTGCGCGAACTAAGCCTAATCACCACCCCACCCATTGATAGGTTGGCCATTCGCAGCGTGGTGATGCCGTTTGATTCAGTAGTGATTCGTGAAGCCATTCTTCGTGAACGTCATCGTGGCGGTAAAACATTTTATGTAACCCCACGTGTTAAATATATCGGCGAATTGCGCCAAAAAATTGAAGAATTGCTGCCGGAAATTAA
>JBILFK010000010.1:0-21023 GCA_044351685.1 Rickettsiales bacterium
TTCACCTGCAATTGCTGCCACACCGGCACCCGAAGCGCCCAGCAGCAAAATTCAACCCGCCGATATCAGCCGTGAACCGCTGATGACCCAGGGGCTTGCCCCTGCGCATGGCTAGTGAATGTAATCTAAACGTTTACGGTTGGTGAAGTGCCGGGTGTTCCTCCGTTGAAGGGACCGGGGCTATAATTTGCGGCAAGGGTTGCATAATGTTCGGGTGCCACCCCTTTTTCTGCTAAAAGCGCATCCCTACGTTCTGGTGACAGTTGGCGCAGATTCAATAGTGCTGTTTCATCCAAAACAAATGATGCGGTTTGCACGCGCGCTTCGCCTGTTTGTACTCGCCTGTTGATTCAGGGGGGCGTGATCGGTGCCCGCCAGTGCCAGAAGCAGGCGGGCCTTGTTCTGGAGCTTGCGCTAGCAAGGTCGAGCGATTGGCAGGGTTTGCTACATAGCTTGCGAGGTCAAAATTGCTGGCCTGACGTACAAATAATTCCTGTAGCTGCACGCGAGCGGCCTCTGCATCTTCGCCGCCGCGATTGATTCTGCCCACTAAATCAATTGCAGCACGTAACTGCGCAGGGTTACGCGAAACATTGCCAATACGCATTACGTTTAAATTTCTACCTTCGTCGCCACCAATGGCCTGGGTGGTAACGCCTTTGAATAAATCTACGGTGCTACCCGGGTGCGGCATACCGCCTACATCCGTGGCCACCACGAGTACGGTGCGACCGCCGCGTTCCAGCAGTATAATATCGCCAAGAACTAGCGGGTCATCAGGGTTATAGTTTGGTGTTCCGCGCATGGGTACAGCGCATGTAAAATTACTCGCAGAGGTAGGTACACCGCTTGCCGTTGCGGCCGTATTAAAATTTCCTGCACCATCATCGTTATCGGCAAAGTTGTAGGTGGTGGCTCGTCTGCCTGTAAGTCGATGCGCAACAAATGACTGTGCCATATCAATCCCCCTGATTCTGATGTAGAATAACAGGGTTTTACTTAAATTTTAGTTAATGCCGCCAGAAATTATGCTGTTTTGCGCGGCATGAGCACGGCGGTGGTCATTTCCATCACCAGTTCGCCCTTCTGGTTGAGCGTTTCCACGCGGTATTTTACCACGCCCTTTTCCGGGCGCGAGCTTGAGGCGCGGGTTTCCAGAATATGCACAATGCTGTGAATGGTATCGTTTGGGTATACCGGGCGCGGCCAGCGCACCTGTTCCAGCCCCATACCCACCAGCCCGGTAGAAACGCGCCCCAGCGGGGTTTCCAGCTTCTGCCGCATAGCGACAGAACCCGTGTGCCAGCCACTGGCGATTAAGGTGCCGAACAAGGTGCCCTTGGCGGCCTCGATATCAATATGCTGCGGTTGTGGGTCGAAGGCTTTGGCGAAGGTGATGATGGTTTCCAGATCCATCAGCTGTGCGCTGCTGGTGAAAGTTTGGCCGGGGTAAAAATCTTCGAAGAAAACGGGTTCGCTCATCACTTCTCCATATTGCACTGCACTATAGCTGTGCGTTGCATTCGCTGCATAATTCGATATGACTGCACGTGCTCGCGCATGCGGGTAATAGCAATACTGGTAAGGTATCTATGGCGCAAATGCAACCGTGGCTTGATGGCAAAACAATTGGCGAGGTGTTGCGCACCACCGCTGAAACATTTCCGACGCGCGATGCGCTGGTGTTTCCGCAGGCGAATGTGCGGATGAATTACACACAATTTCATCAAGAAGTGCAGCGTGTGGCCAAAGGCCTGCTGGCGCTTGGTATTAAACCCGGCGAGCATATAGGCGTGTGGGCCACCAACCTGCCCGAATGGGTGTTGTTGCAATATGGTGCGGCCAGTGTGGGCATTGTGCTGGTTACCATCAACCCCGCCTATCGCCCGTTTGAATTATGCTACACGGTCGAGCAGAGCGATATTGTGGCGCTGTTTCTTACCGATGCGTTTAAATCGTCGAATTATTATAGCATTTTTACCGAAGTCTGCCCCGAAATTACCACCGCACCACACGGCGCGCTGAAGGCAGCGGCCTTCCCAAAACTGCGCTACGCCGTGGCGATGAAACCAAACGCGCCGCAAGGTTTTATGCCTTGGCAAGAAATGCTCGATGCTGGCCGCAGCGTTGCCGATGATGCACTGGAAGCCATTGCCGCCACACTGAGCGCAAACGATGTGGTGAATATTCAATATACCTCGGGCACCACGGGCTTTCCGAAAGCAGCGATGCTGACGCACCGTAATATCCTGATGAACGCATGGTATGTCACGGGCTGCCAGAATATCACCGAGGCGGATCGCATGTGTATTCCTGTGCCGTTTTACCATTGCTTTGGCTGCGTGATGGGCTCGCTTGGTGCGGTGACACGCGGGGCAGCAATGGTGATTCCGGCGGAATATTTTCACCCCACCGCCACACTCGATGCGGTGGAAAACGAACATTGCACCACGCTGTATGGCGTGCCCACCATGTTTGTGGCGATGCTCGATGATGCCACGCGCGAAGGCCGCGATTTCAGCGCGCTGCGCAGCGGCATTATGGCGGGCAGCCCATGCCCGATTGAGGTGATGAAAAAAGTGATCGATGTGATGGGTTGCCGCGAAATTACCATTGCGTATGGGCAAACCGAACTTTCACCAGTGGTAACCCAAAGCACCGTGCATGACCCAATCGAACTGCGCGTAGAAACGGTGGGCAGCGCGCTGCCGGGCGTAGAAATCGAAATTCGTGATCCGGCCACCAACCAGAAACTACCCGATGGTGAGCAGGGCGAATTATGCGCACGTGGCCACGGCGTAATGCGCGGCTATTATAATAACCCCGAAGCGACAAGCGCCACAATGGATAGCGAAGGCTGGGTGCGAAGCGGCGATTTGGCGATTCGCCGGCCGGATGGCAATTTCAAAATCACTGGCCGCTTAAAAGATATGGTGATTCGCGGCGGCGAAAATATCTACCCGCGCGAAATCGAAGAGTTTTTGTTTACCCACCCCGCCATTGCGCAAGCCGCCGTGTTTGGGGTGCCCGATGCCAAGTATGGCGAAGAATTATGCGCCTGGGTGCAATTGCAGCATGGCGCAACATTACACGAAGATGAAATCCGCGCCTTCTGCAAGAAAAGCCTCGCGCACTACAAGGTGCCGCGCTATGTGAAACTGGTCGATGAATTTCCAACCACGGTAAGTGGTAAAATTCAGAAATTTAAGATGCGCGAACAGATGTGCGAACTACTGAATTTGCAAGAACAAAAAACAGCATAGAAATGGGGAACGCCATGGATTTTGAACTGCCAGAAATGCACCAGATGCTGCGCGATACTGTGCGCAAATTTGCAGAAAGTGAAATTGCACCAGTGGCGCGAGAGCTGGATCGCACCGAAACCTTCCCCGAAGAGCTAACTCGCAAAATGGGCGAGCTTGGCTTGTTCGGCATTTTGGTGCCAGAAGCGTATGGTGGCCATGGGCTTGATTATCTGGCCTATGCGGTAGTTTGCGAAGAAATTTCGCGCGTCGATGGTTCGCAGGCGGCAACCATCACTGCGCACAACTCGCTGGGTGTGGGGCCACTTTATTATTTTGGCAACGAAGCGCAGCGCAAAAAATATCTGCCGCAGCTTTGCACTGGCGAAAAACTCTGGGCGTTCGGGTTAACTGAACCGGGCGCTGGTTCCGATTCGCGCGGCAGTAAAACCAATGCCAAAAAAGTGGATGGTGGCTGGCTGATTAACGGCGCTAAAATTTTTATCACCAACGGCGCAACCCGCATGAATGCAGGCGTGACGGTGCAAGCTGTGACAGGTAGCAAAGGCGAGGGAAAGCCAGAGCTTTCGTGCTTTATTGTGGAGGCTGGTACCAAAGGCTTCAGTGCCCGCGCTATGCACGGCAAAATGATGTGGCGGAGTTCAGATACTTCAGAGCTGTATTTTGAAGATGTATTTGTGCCCGATGAAAACCTACTGGGTAAGCAGGGCGATGGCAGCAAGCAAATGCTTGCCACGCTGGATCGTGGTAAAATTGGCATTGCCGCGATGGGTGTGGGCTGCGCACAGGGGGCCTATGAAAAGGCGTTGGCGTACGCGAAGGAACGCCAGCAATTTGGCCAGCCGATCGCGCAGTTTCAATCGATCAGTTTTGCGCTCGCTGATATGCATATGAAAATTGAATTGGCGCGCACCTATCTGCACAAGGCGTGTGCGTTGGCCGATAGCGGCAAACCGTTCACCAAAGAAGCCTCGATTGCGAAACTATATTCCTCGGAAATTGCGGGCGAAGTTTCCGATATGGCGGTGCAGATTCATGGCGGTTACGGCCTGATGCAGGAATACGATGTCGAGCGCTTCTGGCGCGACCACCGCTTGCTGCGCATTGGCGAAGGCACTTCAGAAATTCAACGCCTGATTATTTCACGCAGCATTGGCTGTAACGACTAAAGGAGATTTTTCCATGACCGGCATTCTCGATGAAGCAAAAAAGAAAATTGGCCTGAAAGCAAAACTCGATAACTGGATTGATGGCAAACATGTGAAGCCCGTAGGCGGGCAGTATTTTGATAATACCAGCCCCATTACCGGTGAAGTATTGTGCCAAGTGGCGCGCAGCGACAGCAAGGATGTTGAACTAGCGCTTGATGCCGCGCACCGGGCATTCGCAAGCTGGGGTAAAACTTCAGCAGTGCAGCGTTCGATGATTCTCAATAAAATCGCCGATGTGGTGGAAGCCAATATCGAACTGCTTTCGCTTGCTGAATGTATCGATATGGGCAAGCCGCTGCGCGAAGCGATGGCGGGTGATATGCCGATGGTGATTGATCATTTCCGTTATTTCGCCGCTGCTGCGCGCACCGATGATAGCACCATTTCGCAAATTGATGCCACCACAATTGCCTACCATTTCAACGAGCCTATTGGCGTGGTGGGGGCGATTATCCCGTGGAATTTCCCGCTCACCCTGATGGCGTGGAAAACCGCCCCAGCGTTAGCTGCTGGCAATTGCATTGTGATTAAACCGGCCGAACAAACGCCTCTTAGCATCATGCTGTTGATGGAACTGATTGCCGATGTGGTGCCCCCCGGCGTGATTAACGTGGTGCATGGGTTTGGCGTGGAAGCAGGCAAGCCGCTGGCGCAAAGCCCGCGCGTGGGCAAGCTTACCTTCACGGGGGAAACCTCGACGGGCAAACTGATCATGCAATATGCATCGGAAAATATTGTGCCGGTGACACTCGAGCTTGGCGGCAAATCGCCCAACATTTTCTTCGCCGATGTGTTTGATGAAGACGATGCCTACGCCGATAAAGTGCTTGAGGGCTTCACGATGTTCGCGCTCAACAAAGGTGAAGTCTGCACCTCGCCGACACGCGCATTAGTGCATGAAAAAATCTACGATAAATTCATCGAGCGTGCGATTGCCCGTGTGCAAAAAATTACGGTGGGCAACCCGCTGGAACTGACCACCATGATGGGGCCGCAAGCATCGAATGAACAATATAAAAAGGTGCTTTCCTATATTGATATTGGCAAAGGCGAAGGCGCAAAATTACTCACCGGTGGCAGCAAAGCGGAGTTAGGCAAAGCCTTTGAGCAGGGCTGCTTCCTTACCCCAACGGTGTTCGAGGGTAAAAATAACATGCGTATTTTCCAGGAAGAAATTTTTGGACCTGTGTTATCGGTGACAACGTTCAAAGATTTCGACGATGCGATACGCATTGCCAACGATATCAAATATGGCTTAACTGCCGGTGTGTGGACGCGCGATATTAATACATCGTACAATGCCAGCCGTGCGTTGCAGGCAGGGCGGGTGTGGATCAACGCCTACCATCTCTACCCCGCGCATGCAGCATTTGGTGGCTATAAACAATCGGGCATTGGCCGCGAAAACCACCGCATGATGCTGGCACATTATCAACAAACCAAAAACGTACTGGCGAGCTATAGCCCGAATGCGTTAGGGTTCTTCTAAAGGTTTTTATGACGCAGCTTGCCACACGCATCAACACGCATAGCCCCGAATTTGCAGAAAATAACGCGCATCACCGCGCGCTGCGCGATGCGCTTCAGCAAAAACTGGAACATGTTGCCGCAGGCGGCGGCGAAAAAAATGTTGAGCGTCATCATGCGCGTGGCAAATTATTGCCGCGTGAACGTATCGCCCGCATTCTCGATGAAGGCTCGCCTTTCCTTGAGCTTTCCGCACTAGCAGCCGATGGGTTGTATGAGGCCGAAGGCGAAGTGCCATCCGCCGGTGTGGTTACCGGCATTGGCCGCGTGCACGGGCATGAATGTATGTTTGTGGCCAACGATGCTACCGTGAAGGGCGGCACTTATTTTCCGATGACAGTGAAGAAGCATTTGCGTGCGCAAGAAATTGCCACCGAAAACCGGTTGCCGTGCATTTATCTTGTCGATTCCGGCGGCGCGTTTTTGCCGATGCAAGATGAAGTCTTCCCCGACCGTGATCATTTTGGTCGCATTTTTTACAATCAGGCGCGTATGTCGGCAGCGGGCATTCCGCAGATTGCGGCGGTGCTTGGTTCCTGCACCGCAGGTGGCGCATATGTGCCTGCCATGTGCGATGAAAGTGTGATCGTGAAAGAAAACGGCACGATATTTTTGGCGGGCCCACCATTGGTGAAAGCCGCGACCGGCGAAGATGTAACTGCACAAGAATTAGGCGGTGCAGAAGTGCATACCGCGCAATCGGGCGTGGCGGATCATTTTGCCGAAAACGAAACCGATGCGCTAGGCAAAGTGCGCGATATCGTGACACATTTGAATTGGAAAACGGCGGCGGTTCGCAACACACAACCCTACGAAGAACCGCTTTATCCGGCCGAAGAAATTTACGGGATTCTGCCCAAAGAATCCACCCGCGTGCCGTTCGATATTCGTGAAATTATTGCGCGCATTGTCGATGGTTCGCGCTTCCATGAATTCAAAAAACGCTACGGCACTACCATTGTGTGCGGCTTTGCTTCGATTCATGGCAGCCCGGTGGGTATTATTGCCAATAACGGCATTTTATTTTCGGAATCCTCCATCAAGGCCACGCACTTTATTGAGCTATGCGTGCAGCGGCAAATTCCGCTGGTGTTTTTGCAGAATATCACCGGCTTTATGGTCGGCAAAAAATACGAGGCCGAAGGCATTGCCCGCCACGGTGCCAAACTGGTGATGGCGGTGAGCAACGCGATGGTGCCAAAATTCACGGTGATGATTGGTGGTTCGTTTGGTGCTGGCAATTACGGCATGTGTGGGCGCGCGTTTGGCCCGCGCTTTTTATGGATGTGGCCGAATGCGCGCATTTCGGTGATGGGTGCCGAGCAGGCGGCCGATGTGCTAAGCCGGGTTTCTAACCGAAGCGAGGCAGAAATTGCCAGCTACCGTGAAACGATTTTGCAGAAATACGAACGCGAAAGCAGCTGCTATTACAGCACCGCACGCCTGTGGGATGATGGGGTAATTGACCCAGCTTCCACGCGCGATGTGCTTGGGTTAGCGCTTGCCGCCAGCGCCAACGCGCCCATAGAGGAAACACGCTTCGGCGTGTTCCGCATGTG
Organism: Rickettsiales bacterium; assembly: GCA_044351685.1. Lineage (GTDB taxonomy): Bacteria > Pseudomonadota > Alphaproteobacteria > Rickettsiales > UBA3002 > JALHRI01. Next base: position 7,561 of record JBILFK010000010.1, read on the forward strand.
ATGGGTTACGCGCATCTCACATGTGACATCGATTCACGTGGGGTAGCCAGCATTCTGCTGAACCGCCCGCAGGTGCATAATGCGTTTGATAGTGCGCTGATTGCCGAAATCACCGAGTGTTTTAAAAATCTATCGAGTGACGCATCGGTGCGTATCGCGGTGCTGGCGGGCAACGGTAAATCGTTTTGCGCGGGCGGCGATCTGAACTGGATGCGCAGCATGAAAGATTTTTCACGCGCCGAGAATATAGCCGATAGCGAAACGCTGGCCACTATGTATGCCACGCTGCACAGCTTCCCCAAACCGCTGATTGGCGTGGTGCATGGTGCAGCACTTGGTGGTGGTTCGGGCCTTGCGGCCGTGTGCGATTATGTGGTGGCCGCCGAGGATGCCAGTTTTGGGTTTACTGAAACGCGCATTGGTATTTTGCCCGCCGTTATTTCGCCCTATGCACTCGAGAAAATTGGTGTTTCGGCGGCGCGTGCCTATTTCATTTCCGGCATGCGTTTTAGCGCACAAACTGCAAAAGAAATTGGGCTGGTGCACCGCGTGGTAGCACGCGATACCTTGCCGCAGGCACGCGAAGAAGCGATTGCAGAATTTTTGAAAGCCGCACCCGAAGCTAGCATCAAAGCCAAAGCGCTGATTCGTGAACTACAAAAGAAAGGCTCGCCGGAGGCCGCACGCAGCCTGACAATTGAAACCATCGCCGATGCACGCATCAGCGCCGAAGGGCAAGAAGGCATGGATGCATTGCTGAATAGCCGCCCTGCAAAATGGGTGCAGCCATGACAACAAACATCACTCGCCTGCTGATTGCCAATCGCGGTGAAATTGCCTGCCGCATTATTGCCACTTGCAAGGTGATGGGTATTGAAACCGTGACAGTGTTTGCCGCCGATGACCGGGATTTGCCGCATGCGTATTTAAGTGATATGGCGGTGGAGTTGGCGGGTAATTCGCTTGCGGAAACCTATTTGAATATCCCCGCACTGATCGATGCCGCCAAACGCACTGGCGCCAATGCCATTCACCCCGGCTACGGGTTTTTGTCGGAAAATGCGGCATTCGCCGAAGCGGTGGTGAAGGCCGGGCTTATTTTTGTGGGCCCACCCGCGAAGGTCATTGCACAAATGGGCGATAAAGCGGCTTCGCGTATTTTGTGCCAATCGATTGGTGTGCCAACGGTTCCCGGCTATGATGGCGAAAGCACTGATGTAACATTGCTTGCGAAAGAAGCCGAAAAAATTGGTTACCCCGTGCTGGTAAAAGCCGCAGCGGGCGGTGGTGGCAAGGGCATGCGCATTGTGGAGGCTGCCAGCGATTTAGCGGCCGCGCTTACCTCGGCGCGCTCAGAGGCAAAAAACGCCTTTGGCGATAACCGTTTGCTGCTTGAAAAATATCTGCTCGAGCCGCGCCATATTGAAGTGCAGGTGTTTTCGGATACGCACGGCAACCATTTGCATTTGTTCGAGCGCGAATGTTCGATTCAGCGGCGCCACCAGAAAATTATCGAAGAAAGCCCATCGGCCACCTTGCCGGAAGCCACGCGTGCGGCGATGGTGAGTGCCGCTACCACCATCACCAAACATATTGGCTATGTGGGGGCGGGTACGGTGGAATTTATTCTCGACCGCGAGGGGAATTTTTATTTCCTCGAAATGAATACGCGCTTGCAAGTAGAACACCCCGTCACCGAACTGATTACCGGGTTGGATTTGGTGAAGATGCAAATTGAAGTGGCGCAAGGCAAGCCACTCGCGCTTACGCAAAACGATATTACACGCCGAGGACATGCGATTGAAGTGCGGCTTTACGGCGAAGATTGTGCGCGCGATTTTATGCCATCGCCCGGCACACTCAAACAATTCTCTCTACCGCAATTACCGCATGTGCGCTGCGAAAATGGCTACCGCGCTGGCAACATTGTTTCTGCCAGCTATGACCCGATGGTGGCGAAATTAGCGGTGTGGGGTGCCACCCGCGCCGAGGCTACGGCGCGCATGTTAAACGCGCTGGCAAACACCCACATCAGCGGCATGACAAGCAACCGCGATTTCCTGATGCGCGTGCTGCAAACCGAAGCCTTCGCCAAGGGCGCCACCACCACCAACTTTATCCGCGAGCATAAAGATGCGCTGTTTGCCTATCATCTGAATGATGAAGACACTGCACGTATTGCTGCCGCGTACCTGTTGCTGACAGGTAGTGCGGCTGCTGCAACATCGGGTGCGGCGCTCACTGAACATTCCGCCTGGACACACCCAAAACTGGCAGGTGCACGATGAGCACGATGTTGCATATCGATGGGCAGGAAGTGGTGCTAGATAATGTGCAGCGCAAAGGCGCTACGCTGACCATTACCTATAAAGGCGTGCCATATCACTTTCGTGCCGAGCGCTTGCCAGATGGCACGCAGCTGCTGGCACAAGAAATCGCTGAAGGTGTGTGGCAACGCACCCCTGGCCATGTTTGGCAAAGCGGTAAAGATACCAAGCGTGTGCAACTGGGTGCGCTGGAAGCGAAAGTTACTACAGGCGCTAAAGCAGAAGCGGGGCAGGGTGCAAGTGCATTAAGCCCGCTGGCACCCATGCCGGGTCTGGTGCGGCAAATTCTGGTAGCGGTGGGTGATGTGGTAAAATCCGGCCAACCGGTTGCCGTGATGGAAGCGATGAAACTGCAAATGACACTTTCTGCTGGTGGTGATGGCACGGTGGAAGCGGTGCTGGTGAAGGAAGGCGATATGATCCCCGAAGGCACCGAGCTAGTGCGCATGGTTGCCAAAAATGCATGATATCACGCTGATCGATGTGGGCGCGCGCGACGGGTTGCAAAACGAAAAAGCCGCGGTGAATTTACCTGCACAGGCGAAAGTTGCATTTATTCGTGCGCTTGCCGCGTGCGGGCTTACGCGTATTGAAGCGGGAAGTTTTGTGCACCCGAAAGCGGTGCCGGCCATGGCCAATAGCGATGAGGTAGCCGCGCTGTTAGCGCCAGTGGAAGCCGAATACCCGGATGTTGTTTTTTCGTATCTGGTGCCAAACTTGCGTGGGCTAGAGCGTGCGAAAATTGCGCGTGCTAAAGAGATCGCGATTTTTCTGGCGCTTTCAGAAAGTTTTTCGAAAGCCAATATCAATGCCAGTGTCGAAGAATCTTTCGCCGCCATAGCGCCTACCATTCAGGCAGCGCGCGATGCAGGCATGCGTGTGCGCGGGTACCTTTCCAATGTGTTTGGCTACACTGATTTACCCTTCAGCCCTGATATGGTCGCGGCGCGCAGCAAACAGCTTTTGGCACTCGGGTGCTTTGAAGTTTCGCTGGGTGATACCACGGCGCTTGGCACACCCGACATGGTAGAGCAGGTGATTACAGCGCTGCACAACCACGCGGTGCCACTTGAAACTATTGCCATGCATTTCCACGACACTAGCGGGCGGGCGATTGAAAACGTGGCACGTTCTTATGCGCTAGGCATTCGCAGTTTTGATGCGGCAACCGGGGGGCTTGGTGGCTGCCCTTATGCCAATAGCCCCAAGGGTAATTTGGCGATGGAGGCGCTGGTAGCATGGTGCAGCGTCAACAATATTGGTTGCGAAGTGCATGATGCCGAAGGCCTTGCCAAGGCCGGGCAGCAGATTCGTGGCATTATGGGTAAGCAGGCAGCGTAAATGCAGTTGTAAGCAGGCGAAAACTGCGATACACGCAAGGAAATAAGTGAGGGATTATGAGCGCAACCGTTGGATCATTTTTATTCGATTACCTGCACAAAAAAGGGGTTACCCATGTGTTCGGGATTCCGGGCGATTTTGCGCTGCCCACCTTTCGTTGGCTTGAGGCCTCTGAACTGAAAGTGATTACCATGACGCACGAGCCAAGCGTTGGCTTCGCGGCCGATGCCTATGCGCGCCTGAACGGGCTTGGTGTTGCTTGCGTTACTTACTGCGTGGGTGGCCTCAATATGCTTAATTCGGTGGCATGTGCGTATGCTGAAAAAAGCCCCGTGCTGGTGATTACCGGTGGCCCTTCCCCCGCGGATCGCAAAGGCGATGCGCTGATTCACCACAAGGTGCGCACTTTCGATACGCAGCGCCGCATCTTTGAAGAAGTCACCTGCGCGACTGCCGTATTGCTGGACCCGGAAACGGCCGCAGGCGAAATTATGCGCGTGGTGGAAGCCGTGCTTGAGCATTCGCGTCCGGGCTATATTGAAATTCCGTTCGATGTGGTGGATATGCCGATTACGCATATTCCGGCCGAAAAACCACGCGTGGTAGCCACCAGCAACCCCGATAATTTACACGCGATGATCGAAGATGCTGTGGCAGCCATTAACGCATCGAAGCAGCCAGTGATCATTGCCGATATCGAGTTGCACCGCCACGGGCTGGTGGAAGAGGCACTGGCGATTGCCGCGAAATTTAACATTCCGGTGGCATCGACGTTGCTATCAAAATCCATCATCAGCGAATCGCACCCGCTGGCGATTGGTGTGTATTCGGGCCCACTTTCGGATGCCAGCGTGCAAAAATATGTCGAGGAATCGGATTGCCTGATTATGCTTGGCGCCTTTATCACCGATGTGTGGTCGGGCTTTATGAGCACCACCTCGAAGCTGAACCGCAAACACTCGCTCGTGTGCACCACCGAAAAAATGCAAATCGGTGCACGCACCTACGAGCATGTCGTGCTAAAAGAATTTTTGCAGCAATTACTGAATGCACCGGTGAACAAGCGCACACTTGGCGCTTTGCCACAGGTAACGCCAGCACCCACACCGCTGAATGACGGCGAAATTTCGCAGCCCATTTCGATTGAAAGCTTCTTCCGTATTGTCGGCTTACATGCCGCTGAAAATAGCACTATTGTGTGCGACACGGGCGATGCGCTGTTTGGTGCGATGAAAATGCACATCAAGGAATCGAACAACTTTTTGGCCGATGCCTATTATCTCTCGATGGGGTTTGCGGTGCCTGCTGCCATAGGCGCAATGGCCGCGCAACCGAATGATCGCGTGATTGCGATTGTGGGTGACGGTGCATTCCAGATGACAGGGATTGAACTTTCCACCGCCGCCAAGTTTGGAATGAAACCAATTGTGTTCGTGATCAACAACGATGGTTACGGCACGCAGCGCTTTATTCTTGATGGGCCTTTCAACGAAATTCTGCGTTGGAACTACACTAAGCTCACCGACATGTTTGGCGTGGGTGTTTCCATGAAAGTGACCACCAACGGTGAACTGCAAACCGCCTTCAAGCAAGCGATTGCCGGCGATACGCTGACGCTGATCGAGGTGATCGTGCCGCGCGATGCCTGCAGCCCAAGCCTGCGCCGTGTGGGTGAAGAGTTGGGCAAGCTGCGTGATAAAGATAAACGCGATAAAGCGGCTTAGTGTTTTTTTGCTGCGGCCGAGCACGTTCTGTGCTTGCCTTCGCGCCGCTTCGCGGGCTCATGGCTGACTCGGTTCTACTGAACCTCGCATCACAGAAATGATTTAATGTTCTACGATGTATTTTATCGTAATCACTTCCAGCGATTCGCTGCCGGTGGGGGTGCGTAGTTCCACAACGTCGCCTACGCGGGCTTTCATCAGGGCTTTGGCCACTGGTGAAATCCAGCTGATTTTTCCGCGCTCTACATCCAGCTCGTCGGTGCCGACTAAGGTCACGGTATGTTCGCTATCGTCGGCGCGCGCGTAGGTGACGGTGGCGCCAAAAAACACCTGCTTTAATTGCTGTTGCTGGGCCGGGTCGACCAGCTCGGCAGAATCGAGGCGTTTGGTAAGATAGCGAACGCGCTTATCGATTTCGCGCAGGCGTTTTTTGCCGTAAATATAATCACCATTTTCCGAGCGATCACCATTGCCTGCCGCCCAGGAAACGATCTCTACGATTTTTGGGCGCTCGGTGTAAAGCAGCTGTTTCAACTCCGCTTGCAGTGCTGCGAAGCCCGTGGGGGTCATGTAGTTTGTTATCAGTGCGGGTGCGGCATCTTCGGGCGCGATATCATCATCTGTATCGTTGTCGGATTCTTTGGTGAAGGCTTTGCTCATGGCACCAGTATGCGCGCAGTGGCGATGAATTTCAAGGGTTAGCCGCCGCCACCACTACGGCCGCCAAAGCCGCCACCTACATCACCCACTTCTTTTGAAAAAAGCAGTTTATGGATTTCGTTTTCCGGGTTCTTGTAAGCGTCTTCAAACGCTTTGCGTTCAAATCGTACGATTCGGCGCGATGGATCATACGGGTCGGGGTCAATTTTACATGGCCGATGCCCCAATGCACTGCCAGATTCCAGATGCTCTTTAATCTTTATCAGGCGCTGCATCGCTAGTGTGGCCTTACCCTCATCGCGTGGCAATGAAACAGCAATCCATTGTGTATTTGAAGCATTGTCATCACGTTTCTCAATAGGGGTCGGTGGTGCTGATACGCCGTCGCTATCTTTTTCATACTCGAAGCGGGCGCGCCCAGAAATCCAATCAGGTTTGTTTAGAGGTTGTTTTACTGTGTAGCAGCGCAGTCGCGTAAGCATTTCTAGATCGCCAATCACTTGCTCAGGGCTTTGCCATGAAAGCATGGAAGCACTTGCAGTATAATCCATGAGCGGGATGTGTAACGCTTCTGGTGTTTGATCGGTGTGGCCTTTACGACGCGGATAAAAATGCATGATACTATAGCGTGGAATCTGGTAATTTGGCGTCAGAGTAACGTCTCTGAAGGCGCCCACCCGTTTCTGTTCGCCGTTTTCATTTACGTCCACACGCATGGTGAAGGGGCGGAGCATCGGAAAAATATAATTCGTCTGGAACGCAACTTTCTGTAAATTCAGCAATACACCATCGGTAGGCCCATCGGTATTGATGTGTGAGAGTAAGCTTGCAGGTTCAAATTCGTGCTTGCTACCAGCATGCATGACGCCAAGATATTCTGTGAGGAACTTTCCTGCCTGCGATGACTTCAAAGGCAGGTAGGCAGTCAGGTCGGTTTCTGGCGGTGCATAGCAATGTGCTGCACTTGATGCTTCTTTGCCGGTAAGCATTGTTGCTGCTCTCTCGGTATCCACACCGGGTAACGTAGAAAGCATTTTAAGAAAGCTCGGTAGAATCTCGTATTTTGCTTGTTGCTCGGGGCTCAATGTGCTGGCTGATGCGGCACGTTCATGAGTGACTTTCTGAAGATAGGCCGAAGTAATCAATACATCTTCCAGCGCATCGTGTGATTGCTCGCCCTGCAGGCGAGGCATCAAGGGGCCTTTACCGTTCCAGTGCAGTAGTTTTTCTATGGTTTTTTTATCGAGCCCTTTAGGCGAAGCCGCAAAGAAATTACCGTCGCCATGTGCATCACGGAAACCTTCGTGCTTAATAAGTACATCCATTTTGTTGCTAAGCCCAAACCGATGGGTTCGTGCTGCGCTGAGAGGAATGGTATCGACAATCTGGTGTAAGGTAAACGGCATTGCTGATGGGGCTGGTTTACCTGCGGATGTGGCTTCGGTAGTTGCCTCTGCATACATGTGCCGCAATACACTGAAATCAAACATGGCGTTATGTGCTACCATCTGGTCGCAGCCAGCAGAGAATTCCGAGAATTTCTGTGCCGTGGTAACGTAATCGACAGGTTTTTCTTGCCCAAGCGATTTGGCTTTTGCCATTAAATCAGCATGGTTTTTGATACCTGAAGCAAGGCTAGCTTCATAGGATTCATACATTTGCTCTAGCAGCCAGGGGTTTGCTTCCAGCTCTTTGAGTGCACCAGCTTTATGTTCTTTCAGTTTGCCTGCCCATTGCTTTTTGTTGTGCGCTTCAAGCCAGGCAATTTGTTTATCCAGATGCTCAAAAATCACCTCGCGCACCGGGTGCCGATCGGTTGGCGTTATTTCAGGATTTTGTTGGTAATCAATGCGCGCCCTTTCTTTAATTTTATTGCGAATAGGCTGAACACCGCGTTTTTCAGGAGGCAGGGCAGTACGAATGATTTTAGATTCATCGGTGGGATCACGATCAAGCGTGGCATCTTGCAAGCCAATACGATCATCGTTCAAGAAACCTGCTAGCTTTGAGGGCAGTGTGGTGTCTCGCAGGCCTTTAACGGCATATTCAAAAATGCGGAAACAGCGTCGCGCACCTTTGCCTTCTGCTGCATAATCTTCATAAAATTTGCGTCTCGGTTTGGCGCCTGGGCGATCATCCGGATAAGAGTCTGCTTTGCTCTCGGTAATGAGATTCATGCTTTCGAGGTAATGCAGTGAACCATCTGCCTCGAGGCGGAATTTAGCAGCTGCGAGTTGGAATAAACCAAACCCTTTGGCGCTGTCTTGCTGCGTATTGGAAAGGCCACCGCCTTCCGTATCAAGAATTACGATTGTTTTCGGGTATTTTGGAGGTGCGCTTGCGGTTTCAGCCATGCCCCTATTATGCACATAATTGTGACGTCGCCATGACAAAAACGCAGATATATGCGCAGCGCTGATTCAGAAATTCAATGACTTAACCGTAAAATGGCGGATGTCTAGGCCGTATTTAGCGCTGGCCTTCCGATTCCAGTTTGGGCTGTTGTTTGCCACTCAGGATCGATCGGGCTTTTTCAACATCCAGCACACCTTCCCATTTGGCCATAAAAATCGTGGCAACGCCGTTGCCAATCAAGTTGGTGACGGCGCGGCCTTCGGCCAGAAATCTATCGACCCCCAAAATCAGTGCGACTGCCGCAACCGGAATACCAATGGTGCTTTCCATGGAGGCGAGGGTAGCAGCAAGCGCCACGAACGCGGTGCCCACCACGCCAGCTGCACCTTTACTGGTAAGCATCATCACGCCCAGTAGCAGCATTTGTTTTTCAATGCTAAGCTCGGTGTTGGTGGCCTGCGCCAGAAATATGGCGGCCATTGTCAGGTAAATGGCGGTGCCTTCAAGGTTAAACGAATAGCCAGTTGGCAATACCATGCCCACCAGTGAGCGCGGACAGCCCAGTGCCTCGAGTTTATCCATCATACGCGGCAACACCGTTTCCGATGAGCAGGTGCCGAACACAATAAAAATCTCTTCCTTAATATACACAATAAAGCGCCAGATGCTGAGGCCCGCAAAGCGCAGCACGGCTGCCAGCAACACAAACACCACCGTGAGGCAGGTGAAGTAAAAACACAGCATCAGCTTGCCAAGTGGTACGAGTGCGGCAATGCCATATTCGCCCACGGTAAATGCCATGGCGCCAAACGCGCCAAGCGGCGCGAGCTTCATGATAAAGCCAATAATGACAAAGAAAATATGGCATACGTCATCGATGAACTGCACCACCGGTTTGGCTTTTTTGCCCATCACCGAACAGGCGCCTGCAAATAGTAGTGCAAAAAATAACACCTGCAGCAATTCGCCCGAAGCAAAGGCTTCTACTGCGGTGGTAGGAATAATATGCAGCAGGAAGCCGCTTAGGCCTTCTTCTTTTGGGGCGTTGGTAATGAAGCTGGCAACCGCATTGCGATCGAGTGTTGCGGGGTCGATATTCATGTTGGCGCCAGGCTGGAACACGTTGGCCACCAGCAAGCCAAGAAATAGCGTGACGACGCTTGCAATAAAGAAATAGAACATGGCCTTTACACCGATGCGGCCGGCCGATTTCATATCGTCCATCGCGGCGATACCGGTGACTACGGTGCAGAAAATAATGGGCCCCACAATCATTTTAATCAGCTTGATAAAGCCATCGCCCAGCGGCTTCATATCTTTGGCGATATCTGGGTAAACATGCCCAAGCGCGACACCCAAAATAATACCCACCACCACCTGCACATACAGGCTGCCAAAGCGTGATTTCTTTTTGGGGGATTCGGTGGTGGCGGATGTGGCGTGCATGCGTAGCCTCGACGTTGTGATGATGAATAGCGTACGGATAGGCGTAAATGCCGGACTATTCAATTCCTTAAACAAAGAACTTTAGGTGCAGCGCACAAAAACTGTGATTACGTGGCAAGCATGCTTAGCGCTACGGCTTCGGCGATTTTAATGCCATCGACCCCCGCCGATAAAATACCCCCTGCATAGCCTGCACCTTCGCCAGCGGGGAAAAGACCTTTGGTGTTCAGGCTTTGTAAGTTGGCATCCCGCGTGATGCGAATAGGTGATGAAGTGCGGGTTTCAACACCGGTGAGCACGGCATCATCCATGCCAAACCCAGGAATTTTTTTGCCGAAGGCAGGCAAGGCTTCGCGTATTGCCGCAATCGCATAATCGGGCAGGCACGATGATAAATCGGTCGGCGTCACGCCCGGTTTATAGGAAGGAATAACACTGCCAAGCGAGGTGGAGGCACGCCCCGCTACAAAATCGCCCACGCGCTGGGCGGGTGCGGCATAGCTGCTGCCACCTGCTACAAACGCTGCCGATTCCCACTTTCGTTGGAACGCAATGCCAGCAAGCGGGTGGCCGGGGTAATCGACCTCTGGGGTGATGCCAACCACAATACCCGCATTGGCGTTGCGCTCGTTGCGCGAATACTGGCTCATGCCATTGGTGACGACGCGCCCTTCTTCGCTGGTGGCTGCAACCACTGTGCCGCCTGGGCACATGCAGAAGCTATATACACCTCGCCCATTGCGGGCATGATGCACCAGCTTATAATCGGCGGCACCCAGTATTGGGTGGCCAGCACTGCTGCCAAACCGCGCGACATCAATAATGGATTGCGGATGTTCAACGCGAAAGCCGATGGAGAATGGCTTGGCTTCCACATACACCCCGCGATCATAGAGCATTTGAAAGGTATCACGTGCGCTATGGCCCACTGCTAACACCACATGGTGGCTTGCAAGCTGTTCGCCATTTTCCAGCACCACGCCGCGCATGCGGCGCTCGCCATTTTTTTCTTCGATTATCATATCGGTGACGCGCGATTCGAAACGGTATTCACCACCCAGCGATTCAATGGTGCGGCGCATATTTTCGACCATTTTTACCAGCCGGAAGGTGCCGATATGCGGATGCGCCTCGGTAAGAATATCTTCGGGCGCTTCGGCATTCACAAATTCGGTGAGCACTTTACGGCCTAAATGCCTTGGGTCTTTGATTTGGCTGTAGAGTTTGCCATCGGAAAATGTGCCGGCACCACCTTCGCCATATTGCACATTCGATTCGGTTTTGAGAATCGATTTGCGCCACAGCCCCCAGGTATCTTTGGTGCGCTCGCGCACCACCTTGCCACGCTCGAGGATGATTGGGCGAAAGCCCATTTGCGCCAGCAACAATGCAGCGAATAACCCGCAGGGGCCAGCACCAATTACCAGTGGGCGCTCAGCCAGATTTTCCGGTGCGCGCGCCACAAACTGATAGTTCATATCGGGTGTGGGTTTGATATTTGCATCTTTGGCAAAGCGCTTCAGCACCGCTGGCTCGTTTTTCACTTCGACATCGAGCGCATAGACTAACTGAATCGCCGATTTTTTGCGCGCATCGTTACCGCGCTTAAACAGCGTGCAGGAAATAAGATCCGCATCGGCAATGCCGAGGCGCGCAATCACCGCCGCGCGAATGGCTTCGGGCGGGTGGTGAAGTGGTAATTTAATTTCACTCAGGCGCAGCATGCAATGGTTATAACGAAACCAAATAAAAATGGCACGCGTGTTTTGCTTCCCAAAAAATATTAGGCAGCTTTTGCAACCGGCTGATTATTCGCCAGCAACGTGACATCGATATTGCCACGCGTTGCTTTGGAATAGGGGCATACCTGATGCGCCGCTTCGACCAGTTTTTGTGCAGCAGTAGCATCTAGGCTTGGGATCGATACATTGAGTACAACGCTGATAGAAAACCCCGTTTCGCTCTGGTTTAGGCTGACATCGGCTTTTACTTCTGCATCGGCGGCTGAAATTTTTTGTAACCCTGCCACGTATTCAATCGCGCTACCAAAACAGGCTGCATAGCCGCATGCAAAAAGTTCCTCAGGGTTGGTGGCGCCTTGCTTAGATGTAGGTGCGCCGGGTGTTGCCAGTTCAAATGCTAATTTGCCATCCACTGTTTGGCTATGGCCATTGCGGCCGCCTTTTGCTTGCGAATGCGCCGTGTAGAGTGTTTTCATGGGGTGCTCCTTTGTGGCTTTGATGGCTATGTTTAGCGAAAACCATGTCGGTGCGCCACGATTTATATCAGTAAAAAGATGAATGATTGTTTTTAATTTATTATTTCAGGATCATGGGTGATAATACGTTGTCATAGGTATTTCAAATTCAAGATTGGTGGTGTTAATGGTCGCGCCTGCATTAAGTAAACTCAAGAAAGCTAAAGGAAAGCGATGACCCTTATCGACCTGACCATCACCCCGCGCGAAAAAGACCTGGGCGGATTTTCTGTGCGCCGCGTGTTGCCCTATGCCAAGCGGCGGATGGTGGGGCCGTTTATTTTTCTTGATCATATGGGGCCCGCCGATTTTGCTGAGGGGCATGGCATGGATGTGCGCCCGCACCCGCATATTGGCCTCGCCACGGTTACCTATTTGTTTGAAGGCGAAATATTCCACCGCGATAGTATTGGCTCTGCGCAGGAAATTTTGCCCGGCGCGGTGAACTGGATGACATCCGGAAGCGGTATCACCCATTCAGAGCGTACGGGTGCAGAAGTGCGCAAAACCGCGCGCCGCGCGCATGGATTGCAAAGCTGGGTAGCGCTGCCGAAAGAGTTTGAAGAAATGGCGCCGGAATTTCATCACCATGCAGCGGATACGTTACCCATTTTTGATACTAGGGGTGTGCAACTTAAGTTAGTGACTGGCCAAGCTTATGGCTATGAAGCGCCAGTGAAAATCTACAGCCCCTTATGTTATGTAGAAGCAAAAATGCCCGCCGGGAGTGCGCTGACATTGCCGGATGAATATCGCGAGCGCGCGCTATATTTAATCAGCGGCAGCCTGCGCATTGGCGACAGCATTATTGCACCACAAACCATGCCCATATTTACCAGCGGCGACATTATCACCATTGAAGCGCTTGCACCATCGCACCTGATGTTGCTGGGCGGCGATCCACTTTCTGAGCCACGATTCATCGACTGGAATTTTGTTTCCAGTTCAAAGGAACGCCTTGAACAGGCGAAAGCCGATTGGAAAGCGGGAAAGTTTGCCAAAGTGCCGGGCGATGACCGCGAATTTATACCCTTGCCTGAGGAATCCAAATGACCGGAAAACCCATCACCGCGCATGTAGTTGAAAATGGCGCCAGCGGCTATGCAGTGGCTATCGATGTGTCGGGCCATGCGCTTATAGGTGATGAACCGCTCGATGCAGGCGGCGGCAATCTTGGCCCCGCACCGTATGATTTGCTTACCGCAGCGCTGGGTGAATGCACGGCAATGACAGTGCGCTGGTATGCACTCCAACAAAAATGGCCGCTCGATAAAGTGGAAGTGACGCTGACGCACCGTAAAGAAGGCAAGCAGGATATGTTCACTAAATCCATCACGCTTTACGGCGATGCGC
>JBILFK010000011.1:0-20936 GCA_044351685.1 Rickettsiales bacterium
CAAGCCGCAGCACCAGTTCGCGCGGGGCAAATGGCTTGGCCAGATAATCGGATGCGCCAGCTTCGAGCCCGGCAATGCGGTCATCGGTTTCGCCCAGTGCGGTAAGCATGAGCACCGGCATGTGCGCGCCTTGTGCACGCAGAGCTTGTGCAAGTGTTACGCCGGTTTCGCCGGGCATCATCACATCAAGCACCAGTGCATCGATCGCGAACATGGCCAGAATTTCGCGTGCTTCGGTGGTATTTTCTGCTTCGGAAACAAAAAACCCCTGATCGCTAAGATACTGGCGCAGCAGGCTGCGCAAGCGATCATCATCATCGACCACCAGAATATGGTGTTCGGGCAAAGGTTCAATCGCGGCGTTTGGCTGTGACATGGTGTGCTCGTATGCGCTTTAATAGCAGATAGAGCGCGCCTTCGCCACCTCTCTCTTCGCGGCCATAACTGGCGGCCAGCAAATGCGGGCGCAGTGCGGGCAAATTCAACCATTCTTTGATTGCCGCGCGCAGCACGCTGCCTTTGCCGGTAATAATCAGCAGGTGGCGATTGCCGCGCTCGGCGTGTGCCAGCAAAAATTGCTGGGTGGCTTCCAGCGCCTTCATTTTATGCATGCCGTGCAAATCTAGCACGCCATCGAGCGGGATTTTGCCCTGCACAAAGCGCCGCGCCAGATTGCCATCAAGCTGCTTCGTTTCGCCTATCAGCAATCGCACGGGTGCTTTGGGCTTTTTCACGGGCGATGGCGCAGCGATAGCGGGCTTGGGTGCCAGTGTTTTTGAGGGCGCATGCGCAGGAATTTCTGGGGGCTGCTTATGCAATGTATCGCGCGCGGTTTCTGCCACCCAGGCTTGCAATTCTTCGGGGGTAGGGGCGCGCGGAGGTTTCATGGCGAAATTAATTCGGCAGCAACCAATACACGTTGCCTAGCGCGTTCTGGTGACCGGCTTGGAATTCTTCGAACTCACCACGACCAAAGAAAATATCGCCGCGATGCGCACCAATAATCGCACCACCCGTATCCTGAGAAATCATCAGGCGACGTAGCGGTTCGGTACGCTTGCGAATCGGGTGAAAGGTTTCGGTATCCACATAAATTGGCACGCCATACGCTGCTCTGTCATCATCGATCGCGAGCGATCTGCCCGGCGTAAGCGGCACGCCGATTGCACCGCGCGCATATTCACTGCCGCTGGAAAGCTTGAAGAAAATATAGGAGGGGTTTTCGCTCATGATCGATTCGGCGCGATCGGGGTTGGCATACAGCCAATCACGAATGGTTTGCAACGACACCGTTTCAAGCAGGCCACGATCACGCATCACCCGGCCAATCGGCACATAGCCATAGCCGTTCTGTTCGGCGTATTGCAGCCCAACGATATTTCCGCCTTCAAGCCGCACCTTGCCGGAACCTTGAATATGCAAAAAGAATAGCATCACCGGATCATCGACGTATAACAACACCGGCGCATTGATATTGCCCGCAACAATTTGCGCGCGCGTGCGGTAAGGCTTACGAAAATCGCGTGGCATGCCATAGACTGGCACCGAATATTTCGCAGTGCGCGTGTACGAGCCGCGCAGTAGCGGTTCGTAATACCCCGTAAAGCGGCCCTTCGCCGCATTACCGGTGGTCACGTGGTACGGGGTAAAATGCGTTTCAAAAAATTGCCGTGCTTCGCCATCACTGGGGCGTTGTAGCTGTTGTGCAGCAATGCATGCAGCGCGCCACGCCGAAACATCCCCCACCGGCACGCCCGTGCGCGTAGTGTAGGGCGCTGCGCGCCGAAGCATCAGCGGACAGGTTTGTGCAAACACTTCAAAGCTGCGCGATTGCTTATCGCTTTGCCAGCCGGGAAGCTCGCTATAGCTTGCTTGCGAAAGCCGTGCGGCTTCACCATCGCTTGGCAAGGGCTGATTATCGCACGCAGAAAGCAAAAAAACAGCGCCGCAGGCCGCAAAAATTCTGGCAAGACGCATCATGTTTGCACCACAAACCATTCGGGGCCAGAGGCGGCTAAATCGCGCTGGAATTTCCAGAGATCTTCGACAATTTCTACCTGTGATGCACTGCCTTCAACCACTTCGCCGGCCGTGTTTTTTACCACTTGAATCTGTTCGGTGGTGAACGCCACACTCACGGTGGCGGTAGAGCCAGCCATCACCACTTCGGAAATTTCGGCCGCCGTAATGGCTACCAGTGTGGTGTGTGGGTGTAAATTTTCTTTGGTGCGCTGCGCCAACACCTCATCGAAGTTTTTGAAGGTGGCGGGCGCCAGAAGTTCACGCAGCGTGGCGCGATCAGCGTCATTGAAGGCAGTGATGACCATTTCAAATGCGGCTTTTGCACCATCGAGAAATACTTCGGGTGAAAAATCTTTGTCGTAGTTGCGCATGCGTGCGAACTGGCTTGCGAGCGGCTCGGGGTATTCTTTTGCAGGAGCCGTTGGTGCTGCGGGGCGGGCCGGTTGTTCGCGTTGTGGCAACTGAATAATACGTGCCACTTCGGCTTCGCGCGCTTCGGCTTCGCGTTTGATATCTTCGGGGTTGCGCCCATGCTGTTCGCCGAGCATGGCGCGGTAGCGCAGAATAATAAAGGCAGCAATGGCGCCAATAACAATAATATCACCCCAAAGCATCGCGCCTCACTCCCTTTTTAACGAAAACACTTGTTCGCACTCTGCGCAGTGATATAGACGATTTGCGAATAAAAACAAGGATTCCTATGGCCGAGACCCCAACTTCTGACGCTGACGCCCGCGCCTCGCTCGCGCTTCGTGCACAATACACCAAAGACCTTTCGTTCGAAAACCCACGCGCGCCAGGTAGCATTTTTAATCTCACGGAAGCCCCCCAGCTTGAAGTGAACGTGAATTTGGGTGCGCAGCGCCTGGAGGCAGAAATTTTTGAGCTTTCCATTCACATCAGTGCCCGTGCGATTGCCGACAAAACCACCGTGTTCCTGATTGATCTGGTGTATGCTGGCATTCTGGAAGTGAAGGGCGTGGCCGAAGAAGCACTGGAGCAAATTGTATTTGTGCAGGGTGCATTTTTACTGTTCCCGTATGCGCGCAGGGTGGTTTCGGATCTATCGCGCGATGGCGGGTTCCCACCATTGCAGCTCGAGCCGATTGATTTTTACGCCATGTATGCAGAGCAGCGCGGCAAAAAAACCGCAACTGCGTAAGCCTTGCAGATCAGGCCGCATTCCAAAGGGCGTTTTTAATTTTTTCGATGGCTGCCTGATGCGCAGCAAGCTCTTCGCTGCTGGGCTGAAAACGACGTTCGGGCATATCGGTATGGCCGCTAAAGGCAATATCGGTAATACGCGCGGCCTCTTCCTGCAATTGCGCCAAGCTGAGCGTAGATTGCCTGCCACCAAGCAATTCCAGATATACATCGCATAATAACTCGGCATCGAGCAGGGCGCCGTGCTTGGTGCGCGCGGTTAAATCAATTGAAAACCTACGGCATAGCACATCGAGATTTGCAGGCTGGCCGGGAAATTTTTTGCGCGCCATAATCACGGTGTCGATCGCGCGCTCCGGCGCAATGGCGGGTAGCGCCGCCCATTCCAGCTCGGCATTCAAGAATTTTAAATCAAACGCGGCATTGTGAATGACCAGCGGCGCATCGCCAATAAACTCTAAAAACGCGCCCGCCAGCTGCTTAAAAAGCGGTTTATCGCTTAAGAATTCGGCGCTCAGACCGTGCACATTTTCGGCTTCGCGCGGCATATCGCGCTCGGGGTTCAAATAACAGTGAAAAACGTTGCCGGTACGCACATGGTTATGCATTTCGACACAGCCAATTTCTACCACGCGGTGGCCGCTGAAAGGGTCAAGCCCCGTGGTTTCGGTATCAAGCGCAATTTCACGTGTCATGCGTCAAACGTAGCGAATCCTTAGCGAAGCGCCAGTTTTTTGAGCAATTTCTGCACATGCTTTCGCGTGGCAGCCTTACCCATGGCGGTATGAATAACCACATCTGCGTGCGCGGCGCGTTCGGCGTCGCTCCATTGCCGCGCTACCAGCGTATCGAATTTTGCGCGTGTCATGCCGGGGCGTTTTTTGGCGCGCTGCCATTGCAATTTGGGTGTTGCCTGCGCGGTAATAATAATATCGCATACATCATCGAGGCCGCTTTCAAATAACAGCGGCACATCGAGCAGCACGGCGCGCTGGCGCTGGCGCTGCGCCTGCGCAATCGCGTGCATTTCTGCCAGTCGTACACGGGGGTGAATGATTTTTTCCAGCTTTGGTATCAGCGCGCTATCGCGCGTCACATGCTGCGCCAATACCGCGCGATCAATGCGGTGATGCACCAGCGCTTCGGGCACCAGCGCAGCGATTTCTGCTTTGGTGGCGGCGTCGTGTTTCATCAGGCGATGCACCAATTTATCGGCATCGACATGCACAATGCCCCGCCCCCCCATCATCTCGGCGATGGTCGATTTTCCGCTGGCGATGCCGCCTGTCAGGCCAATGACGATCATAGTTTTTGCAATAAAAATGTGGCGAGCTCCGGCGTGACTTCTGGCGTGACGCCGTGCCACAACGAAAAAGATTTTTGCGCCTGATACATCAGCATGCCTAAGCCCGCGACCGTAGGGTTGCCACGTGCCTTTGCCGCTTTGAGCAGCCCCGTTTCTAGCGGATTATACACAATGTCATGCACCAGTGCCGTTACTGGCAGCGCGGATAAATCGATATCAAGCGGCGCGTGCCCATACATGCCAAGGCTGGTGGCATTCACCAGCAACGTTGCGTGCGGCAACACATTCGCGATATCTGGCCATGTGGCACAGGTAATATCGCCGCCGAATTCTTTTGCCAATAATTCTGCCGAAGCGAGCGTGCGGTTGATGAGCGTAACACGCGAAGCGCCGGCGTGCTGTAGCGCCACGATCATCGCGCGCACTGCGCCGCCCGCACCTAGCACCACCACATGCGGCAAGTAGCGTGCTAAATCGGGAACGTTTTGTTTAAGATTTTCGATAAAGCCATAAGCATCGGTGTTGCTGCCGCGAATGCTGCCGTCGGCCGCAAAGGTAATGCAATTCACGGCGCCAATTTTTTGCGCATCTTCGTCGCAGCTATGCACGATCTGGCGCGCCTGTTCTTTGTGCGGCACGGTAACATTGATGCCCTTTAACCCCAGCGCCTGTGCGCCCAATATCGCCTCGCGCACATGCGTGGGGGCAACCTCGAACGCCAAATAGCGCGCGTTAATTTTGTGCAGCGCCAACCAATAATGCTGCAGGCGCGGCGACAAGGAATGTGCCACCGGATAGCCGATAAGGCCAGTGAGTTTGGTGGCTCCACTGATGGCGGGAAGCTGCATCATGCCTCGGCTGCTGCGGGATGACGTTTTTCGATCTGCCGCTGGCGGTATTGAATAATAAGCGCTGAAGTTTCTTCAACTGAGCGCCTTGTGACATCGATGACCGGCCAGCCATTTTGGCGGAAGAATTTTTTGGCGTTTTCAATTTCTTCGCGCACACGCTCTTCATCGACATAGTCGGTGCGAATTTCTTGCTGCAGCGATTGCAGGCGCGTTTTGCGAATATCGAGCAAGCGTTCACCAGAAATGGTAAGCCCTACCACCAGCGGCTGCTTTAGTGTGGTCATGTTATCGGGTAGTGGGCAGGTAGGCACAAACGGCACGTTTGCGGCCTTATAGCCGCGATACGCAAGATACACGCAGGTGGGCGATTTACTGGTGCGCGAAACACCGACAAGCACAATATCGGCCTGCTCCAGCTCCCAGGTGGCCTGCCCATCATCATGTTCGAGTGCGTAGTTAATGGCTTCGATGCGGCTAAAATAATCATCGGTCATGCTGTGCTGCACGCCGGGCGAGCCGCGCGCTTCTTCCTGCAGATAATTTGCCAAATCACGAATCACGTGGCCGAGAATCGGAATGCACGGCACCCCAAGCTTGCCACAGGCCTGCCGCAACATTTCGCGCAAGGTGGCATCGACCAACGTAAACATCACGACGCCGGGGTTGTTTTCGAGCGCAACAATGACCTTTTCAAGCTGGCCTTTGGTGCGAATGAGTGGCCACACATGCTCTTCGGCCTGCACATGATCAAACTGTGCCATCGAGGCACGCGCCACCGAACTAACGGTTTCGCCCGTAGAATCGGAAACCAGATGCAGGTGAAAATGTTTGCTGGGCATAGGCCTGTATATGCTGTGGGTGAAATGTGAATATGCCACGGGTTTTTGATTTTTGCCCATGTTTTCCGCATTTGTAGGCACGGCTTCCACGGTTTTTTCCGCAGCGTGATAACTCTGCGCCGTATGCCCAGAAGAATGGGTATTATTGTTTTCCCTGTGTTTCGTGAAAAATTTTTCACAAAAAATTACAGGCGCTTGTAAAAAGTTTGGTTACTTTATCCCCACCCTCATCTACAGAGCATGGCTGTGTGCAGCATTGTGGAAATTTTACCTGAACTCGTGAATCCCCATAACGCGCCTATCCTACTACAACCACTATTCTTTTAATATTATTAAGTAATAGAAGTAAGATGTCTGAGCCAAAATTGTTATTAAGTGCCTTGCAGGGGAAAAAAGTTCCTCGCGTTCCGTTTTGGTTTATGCGCCAAGCAGGCAGGTATCTTCCGGAATATCGTGCGCTGCGTGCCAGCTGTTCAGGATTTATGGATCTATGCTTTACGCCTGAAAAAGCCGCAGAGGTAACAATTCAACCGATTGCCCGTTTTGATATGGATGGGGCGATTTTATTTTCTGATATTCTTGTGATTCCCTATGCGCTTGGCTGTGATGTAACGTTTGAAGCAGGCGAAGGGCCAAAGTTAACCGTGATTCAAACCGAAGAAGCGCTTCAGCAATTATCGCACGCATTTATCCATGAAAAATTAGGCCCAATTTATGAAACGATAGCGCGGGTAAAAAAACAGTTACCTTCGCACACCACATTCTTAGGCTTTGCCGGTGCCCCTTGGACAGTGGCGTGCTATATGCTGCAAGGTAAGGGTGGCGAAGAATTTGCAACTGCACGCCAGCTGGCACATCGCAACCCATTGCTCGTAAAAAAACTTATCGATATCATCACCGATGCCACGATTGTTTATTTGAAAAAGCAAATTGAAACCGGGGTAGATGCGGTACAGATTTTTGATAGCTGGTCGGGATTGCTTACCCCTGCGCAATTTTCCGAATATTGCTTAATGCCCACCCAAAAAATTGTGCGCGCGCTGAAAGCAACCTATCCGCATACACCCATCATTGGGTTCCCCAAAGGCGCCGCTGGTTACCTTGAAACTTATGCAACTATCAGTGAAGTGGATGCTATTGGTATTGATCAATTTACCCCACTCGCATTTGCAAAAACGCAAACACCCGAAAAAATATTGCAAGGAAATTTAGACCCATTGCTGCTTGCCAGTAATCAGCAAGCCATGCTGCAGCAGGCGCAAACCATAGTTGATACCATGAAAAATTCTCGCTTTGTGTTTAACCTTGGGCATGGCATGGTGCCACACACGCCCGTAGAAAATGTGGAAGCATTAGTGCAATTTTTAAAAGCGAGCAGCGTATGAAAATTTTGCGCCCAAATCGTAAAGTAGCCATCGTATTATTTAACTTAGGTGGGCCCGATTCGCTTGCTGCGGTGCAGCCGTTTTTGTTCAATTTATTCAATGACCCTGCCATTATTGGCATACCCAAACTCATTCGCACACCGCTGGCGCATTTTATTTCGCGCCGTAGGGCCAAGAAAAAAGCGATACCGATTTACAAAGAAATGGGAGGCAAATCGCCCATACTTGAGCAAACACATGCGCAGGCAAAAGCACTGGAAGAAAACCTAAGCGCGTTTGCACAGGTGAAAGTGTTTACGTGTATGCGCTATTGGCACCCGATGCGCGACGAGGTGGTAGCCGCAGTGAAAGCGTGGGGTGCGGAACATATTATTTTGCTGCCGCTCTATCCGCAGCTTTCTACCACCACCACACTTAGTTCAGTCGAAGATTGGCACAAAGGCGCGAAACTTCAGGGGCTAAAAATCCCTACCAGCACCATTTGTTGTTACCCCACACACCCGGAATTTATTACGGCCTATGCGCAATTGATTCGCGCATCGTATGATCAGGCCTGTGCCCATGGCACACCGCGCATTTTATTTTCTGCACACGGCCTGCCTGAAAAAATTATCAAAAAAGGCGACCCGTACCAATGGCAAGTGGAGCAAACCACTCAGGCCATTGTGGCTGCACTGGGCATCGAGGGGCTGGATTATGTGAATTGCTATCAATCTCGCGTGGGGCCGCTGAAATGGATTGGCCCGAACACCGAACACGTGATTGAAGAAACCGCCACGCGTAACCAGCCGATTGTGCTGGCACCGATTGCGTTTGTTTCCGAACATTCCGAAACACTGGTAGAGCTGGATATCGAATATAAAGAACTCGCTGAATCACATGGGCTGCACCATTATTATCGCGTGCCCACGGTTACCACCAATGTGCATTTTATCGCGGCCCTCAGCGATATGTGTTTGGAAATGGATGAAGAAACCCGCCTCTGTTCAAATGAAGGCGGGCGCATTTGCCCAACGCCATGGAAAAAATGCCCCATGAAAGAAAAACCTGTTATACGAGCGCAGTAGCGCGAGTCAGCCTTGAGCTCGCTTCATGGCTGGTTCTTTTTTTGCTCCGGACATCGCTGCGCTAGTCCTGCATGCCGCTCCGCGGGCTCATGGCTGGCTCGCAAACAATTCACTTGACCCAACACCCTTCGCCCGCCACTCCTTTCCTCATGGAATCTCTCTATCTCTGGGTTAAAGCGCTGCATATCATCAGCTTCACGGCGTGGATGGCGGGCATGTTTTATTTGCCGCGCCTGTTTGTGTACCACGTGGATGCCCCCAAAGGCGGCGAGCTTTCAGAAACACTGAAGGCGATGGAGCGCAAATTGCTGCGCATTATCATGAACCCTGCCATGATATTCACTTGGGGGTTTGGTATTTGGTTGGTTGTCATCACCGGCTATGGCGGCCCCGGCACGGGCGGCTGGATGCATGCGAAGCTTGTTCTGGTGCTTGCGATGTCGGGTCTGCATGGCTATCTGGCGGCGACGCGCAAAAAATTTGCCGCTGATGCCAACACCAAAACCGCCAAACATTTCAGAATAATCAATGAGATACCCACCGTGTTGTTGCTGGGAATCGTGCTGTTGGTGGTGCTAAAACCCTTCTAATACAGGGGCTTCCAAAAAAAACATTTGACGTTACGTGAATTTTCGCTATGCTGCGGCCATCTTTCTGGCGTAGCCGCACGTATATGTGAACATTTTTCACATATTTAGTAACGATAACACGTGAATGCGCGGCCGCTGTTTTCATCCTTTCCGATTTCCCTTTATTCACCCACCGCGAGACCCCCATGAAACTGCAAGAACTGAAACGCAAGCACCCCGATGAGCTTTTGGGCATGGCGGAAAAATATGGCATCGAAAATGCCAGCTCGATGCTGAAGCAGGAAATGGTCTTCAGCATTTTGAAGCGCATGGCCGAAGAAGGTGAAGAAATTGTAGGCGCCGGCGTAGTAGAAGTATTGCAAGATGGCTTTGGCTTTGTGCGCTACCCTGAAGCGAACTATCTGGCGGGCCCCGATGATATTTATGTATCGCCAAGCATTGTGAAAAAAATTGGCCTGCGCACCGGCGACACCATTGAAGGCGTGGTGCGCGCCCCCAAAGATCAGGAACGTTATTTTGCCATGCAAACGGTGAAGTCAGTGAATTTTGAAGCACCGGAAGCCTGCCGTCACCGCGTGAATTTCGATAATCTCACGCCGCTTTACCCTGATCAGCGCATGAAGCTCGAGCATTTTGACCCCGCCAAAAAAGACGATATGAGCAAGCGCATTATCGACCTGATTTCGCCGCAAGGCAAAGGCCAGCGCACGCTGATTGTGGCACCGCCACGTACCGGTAAAACCGTGGTGTTGCAAAATATTGCGCATTCTATCACCGCCAATCACCCGGAATGTTACCTGATTGTGCTGCTGATCGATGAGCGCCCCGAAGAAGTGACCGATATGGCGCGCACCGTGAAAGGCGAAGTGGTTTCAAGTACCTTCGACGAGCCTGCAACCCGCCACGTGAATTTGGCAGAAATGGTGATCGAAAAAGCCAAGCGCCTGGTAGAGCACAAGCGCGATGTGGTGATTTTGCTGGATTCGATTACGCGTTTGGCGCGCGCCTATAACACGGTGGTGCCTTCAAGCGGCAAAGTGCTTACCGGTGGTGTGGATGCCAACGCATTGCAGCGCCCGAAACGCTTTTTTGGTGCCGCGCGTAACATTGAATTTGGCGGCTCGCTGACCATTATTTCCACCGCGCTCATAGAAACAGGCAGCCGGATGGATGAGGTTATTTTCGAAGAATTCAAAGGTACGGGTAACTCGGAAATTATTCTTGACCGTAAGCTCGCCGATAAGCGCGTGTTCCCGGCGATGGATATTACCAAATCCGGCACCCGCAAAGAAGACCTGCTCTACAACAAAGATGAAATGGCCAAAGTCTGGGTGTTGCGTAAGATTCTCAACCCCATGGGCCCGATGGATGCCATGGAATTCCTGATCGATAAAATCAAGGATACCAAATCCAACGAAGAGTTCTTTGAGCGTATGAATAAGTAGGCGCTCCGGCCTCGTCTTCGCCCCGCTTCGCCGGCTCAAGGCTGAATAGGGCCTTGCTCGCTCCCCAATACCTCTTTTGTCTTTGAGGCGCTCGCGCACTCTGTGGTTGCACGCAAATCTGCAATGTGATTAAAGCCTTGTTAACTATTTCGGGCTATAAGACCCCCATTGTCAACGCACACACGGAGCTATCCCATGTCTTCTCGTAAAAAAATCGCACTGATCGGCGCTGGAAATATCGGCGGCACGCTGGCGCATCTGGCGGTACTGAAAGAGCTTGGCGATGTGGTGTTGTTCGATGTTGTAGAAGGTTTGCCGCAGGGCAAGGCGCTCGATATTGCGCAAAGCTGCGCCGTTGAGCGTGTAGACGCCGCGATTAAAGGCACCAATGATTATGCCGATGTGAAGGATGCGGATGTGGTGATTGTCACCGCCGGTATCGCCCGTAAACCCGGCATGAGCCGCGATGATCTGGTGAACACCAATACCGGCATCGTGACCACCGTGGGTGAGAATTTGAAAAAATATGCGCCGAACGCTTTCGTGATTGTGATCACTAACCCGCTGGATGCAATGGTGTGGGTGATGCAGCAAGTGACAGGTTTTGCGCCCAACAAAGTGGTCGGCATGGCCGGGGTGCTGGATTCGGCGCGCTTCAGTTATTTTATTTCGCAGGAATTTAATGCTTCGCTGCGCGATGTTACCACCTTTGTGCTGGGTGGCCACGGTGATACCATGGTTCCCGTAACGTATTATTCAACGGTGGCGGGCATTCCCGTGCCGGATTTGGTGAAAATGGGTAAATCAACGAGCGAAAAAATCGCCGCGATCGAGCAGCGTACGCGTGATGGCGGCGCCGAAATCGTGGGCTTGCTGAAAACCGGTTCGGCCTATTATGCGCCTGCGGCTTCGGCCATTGCCATGGCGGCTTCGTACCTGAAAGACCGTAAACAATTGCTGCCCTGCGCCGCGCACCTTACGGGTGAATATGGCGTGAAAGATTTATATGTCGGCGTGCCGTGCATTATTGGTGCTGGTGGCGTTGAAAAAATCGTTGAGATTGCCCTGCCCGCAGAACAGAAAAAGCAGTTTGACCATTCGGTGAACGCAGTGCGCGAGCTGATTGGTGGTATCAATCTTGGCAAAAAGGCTGCCTAGCATGACGCCCGACGAGCGCGCAAAGCTTGAGACCGCTGTTGGTGCAGAAGGCAGTGCCTATGCGAGCCGATTGGTGTGCTTTGATCGCATTGGCGATAGCCCCGACAACCTTGCCATTAACATTGTGGCGCATTACGGTGATTGCGAAACACGCCAAGGACGAACCGCCTCCGAGATCACCAACATAAGGGACTTTGCCAGACCCGTATTGGGGCGAGAATTGAGAGAAGACGAAATAACCATTCGCGCTATCGGAGTGCCGAAGCAACAAAACGGCATTGTTTTTCCATAAATTTTAATAGGCCCACTTTGGCCGCGAACACCACAAAGGAGATTGCAATGAATATTCACGAGTACCAAGCAAAATCAGTGCTTGCTAAATTTGGTGTTCCGGTGCCCAGAGGCGGCGTGGCATATACCCCCGCAGAAGCCGAAGCCGTAGCGCAGTCGCTTGGCGGTTCGCTATGGGTGGTGAAAGCGCAAATTCATGCGGGTGGTCGCGGCAAAGCGGGCGGCGTGAAGCTTGCCAAATCGCTCGATGAAGTATCGCGTTTAACCAAAGAAATGCTTGGCATGATTCTGGTTACGCACCAAACCGGCCCGGAGGGGAAAGAAGTGAAGCGCGTGTATATTGAAGAAGGCTCCGATATTGGTGAAGAGCTGTATTTATCCGCCGTGCTTGATCGTAAATATTCGGCCATTACGTTTATTGGTTCAAAAGAAGGCGGCGTGGATATCGAAGAAGTCGCGCACAAAACGCCTGAAAAAATTATCACCGTGCCGATTGATCCCGCTGCAGGGTTCCAGGGCCATCATGCACGCGCATTGGCGTTTGGTATGCAGATTCCCGAAAATTTACACGGCGATTTTGCCAAATTAGTCGAGTCGGTTTACAATGCGTTTTTGCACACCGATAGTTCGCAAATGGAAATTAACCCGCTGGTGATTACCAAGCAGGGCAAACTGATTGCGCTCGATGCGAAAATCAATTTCGATGATAACGCGCTGTTCCGTCAGGCGGCTATTTTGGAAATGCGCGACGAAGACGAAGAAGATCCGCTGGAGCGTCAGGCTTCTAAGTTCGGCCTTTCGTATGTGAAAATGGACGGCAATATCGGCTGCATGGTGAACGGCGCTGGCCTTGCCATGGCTACCATGGACATTATTAAACTGTATGGCGGCGAGCCCGCAAACTTCCTTGATGTGGGCGGTGGCGCCAACAAAGAAAAAGTGACCGAGGCCTTCAAGCTGATTCTTTCCGACCCGAATGTCGAAGGGATTCTGGTGAATATTTTTGGCGGCATTATGCGCTGCGATATCATTGCCGAAGGTATTATTTCGGCGGCCAAAGAAGTGTCGCTGAGTGTGCCGCTGGTGGTGCGTTTGGCGGGCACCAACGTGGAGCTTGGCAAGAAAATGCTGGCATCTTCTGGCTTGGCGATTTTGCCTGCCGATGATCTGGCCGATGCCGCTGACAAAATTGTTGGCGCCGTGAAAAATCAAAAAGCAGCCTAAGGAGCGCGCACATGTCTATTTTAGTGA
The DNA here is from genome assembly GCA_044351685.1 of Rickettsiales bacterium. Taxonomy (GTDB): domain Bacteria; phylum Pseudomonadota; class Alphaproteobacteria; order Rickettsiales; family UBA3002; genus JALHRI01. The sequence goes on from JBILFK010000011.1 coordinate 13,370, forward strand.
ATAAAAATACCAAAGTTATCTGCCAAGGCTTTACTGGCCGCGAAGGCACGTACCATTCTGAGCAGGCGATTGCCTACGGCACCAAAATGGTGGGCGGCGTGACGCCGGGCAAAGGTGGCGGCAAGCATTTAGAGCTGCCAATTTTTAACACCGTGGCCGAAGCCAAAGCCAAAACCGGCGCCAATGCTTCGGTGATTTATGTGCCACCGCGTTTTGCGGCCGATGCGATTTTGGAAGCGATTGACGCAAAAATCGAACTCGCGATTTGCATCACCGAGGGCATTCCAGTGCTCGATATGGTGAAGGTGAGGCGTGCGCTTTCGGGCTCATCTACGCGTTTGGTGGGGCCAAACTGCCCAGGCGTGATTACGCCGGGCGAGTGCAAAATTGGCATTATGCCAGGGCATATTCACCAAAAAGGCCGCGTGGGTATTTTGTCGCGCTCGGGCACGCTGACCTATGAAGCGGTGGGGCAAACCACCGCTGCTGGCCTTGGACAATCGAGCTGTGTCGGTATTGGCGGTGACCCGGTGAATGGCACCAACTTCATTGATGTGCTGGAGCTGTTTTTGAAAGACGATGAAACCGATGCCATCATTATGATCGGTGAAATTGGTGGCAGCGCCGAAGAAGAGGCCGCCGAGTTTTTGAAAAAATCGAAAACCAAAAAACCCATCGTTGGGTTTATTGCCGGGCGCACCGCACCCCCAGGCCGCCGTATGGGCCATGCTGGCGCGATTGTTTCGGGCGGTTCGGGCGGCGCGGAAGATAAGCTGGAAGCGATGCGCAGCGCGGGCATTAAAACGGTCGATAACCCAAGCTACATGGGCAAAACCATGAAAGAGCTGCTGGGTAAATAACGCCGGCGATACGCGAAATTTTGCTGCAATTTTGCCTGAAATCCACTTGCAAAGCGGCCACCCGCGGCCTATGACCTGAGAGCTATGCCCTCATGGCATGGGTTCGAGGCCGCTTATGTCACGCGATGAAATCATTGAAAATTCTTACCTTTTTGGTGCAAACGCACCATTTATCGAAGAGCTTTACCAGCGTTATCTGGTAAGCCCGACATCGGTAGATGCCAGCTGGCAGCGCTATTTCGCAGCGCTTGGCGATAGCCCAACACACACGCCAAGCTGGGCACAAGATACCACGCAGGTTATCGGCCAGCCCGACCCAGATGCGCCCGCGAAAAAAGATGCGCCCAAAGGTGCCGCCCCCGCTGCCGGGCAGGTTAGCCAACAAGCCGTGCTTGATGCGGTGCGCGCCCAGCAGTTAATTCGTGCATACCGTGTGCGCGGCCATTTGGCAGCACAGCTCGACCCGTTAGGCTTAGAAGAAAAAGAACACCATGCCGATTTAGACCCGGCATCGTATGGGTTTACGCCCGCCGATTTTAATCGCCCCATTTATGTGGGCGGCGCGTTTGGCCACGAGCGCGCAACACTCGCGGAATTGCTGGGTGAATTGCAATCGACCTATGCGGGTAGCATTGGTGTGGAATACATGCATATCCAGCATCCCGAGCAGCGCCGTTGGATTCAGGAGCGCATCGATGCTGCGCGCGGCAACCCACCCTTCACCAACGAAGAAAAAAAGAAGCTTCTCAGCAGCCTGCTTGAAGTCGAGGGCTTTGAAGAATTTGTGCAGCTGAAATATACTGGTGTGAAGCGCTTTTCGATTCAGGGCGGCGATGCGATGGTACCCGGGCTTGAAGCGGTGCTCGAAACTGCCGCCAAAGTGGGTGTGGAAGAAATCGTGATCGGCATGCCGCACCGCGGCCGCATGAATGTGCTGACCAATATTATGGGCAAGCCCTATTCAGAATTGCTGTCGATCTTTAACGGCAACCTCGATTTCCCAGAATCGGTGAATAGTTCGGGCGATGTGAAATATCACCTCGGTGCCTCGCACGATAAACCGATGGCAAACGGCAAAACCATGCATTTGTCGCTGACAGCCAACCCCTCGCACCTTGAGGCGGTGAACCCGGTAGTGGTGGGCAAGGTGCGCGCTAAGCAAGACCAATACGGCGATGATGATCGCAAAAAAGTCATGGCGCTCATGTTGCACGGCGATGCCGCGTTTGCAGGGCAAGGCTTAGTGCCAGAAACCTTGGCGCTTGCGGAATTGCGTGGCTACGCGACCGGCGGCACCGTGCATGTGATCGTGAACAACCAGATTGGTTTTACCACCGCACCGAAATACTCGCGCTTCACGCCCTACCCGACCGATGTGGCAAAAGCCGTGCAGGCGCCCATTTTCCACGTGAACGGCGATGACCCAGAAGCCGTAGTGTTTGTGTGCCAGCTTGCGACCGAGTTTCGCCAAGTGTTTGGGCGCGATACGGTGGTGGATATTATCTGTTACCGCAAATACGGCCATAACGAAGGCGATGAGCCGATGTTCACGCAGCCGATTATGTATAAAACCATTGCGCAAAAACAAATGCCAGCCCGAATTTATGCCGCACAATTGCTTGGCGAAGGCGTGATTACCGAAGACGAGCTTGGCGCGATGATGGAAAAGCTGAATCAGCATTTTCAAAAAGAATACGATGCTGGCAAAGAATATAAGCCCAACAAGGCCAACTGGCTGGAAGGCAAATGGGCAGGCTTCTTGCAGCCTGAGGCTACCCGCAGCGCTGAGCCAGATACTGGTGTTGAGATTGCGACACTGCAAAAGCTTGGCCGCGCGCTGGCAAGCTTCCCGCAAGGATTTTCGGTGAACCGTAAAATTGAGCGCCAGCTAAAAGCCAAAGAAGAAATGATGCAATCGGGCGAAGGGCTGGATTGGGCGATGGGTGAAGCGCTTGGGTTTGCAGCGCTGCTTGCTGAAGGTTACAAAGTGCGCCTTACCGGGCAAGATTCTGGTCGCGGTACGTTCTCGCATCGCCATAGCGTGTTTGTTGATCAGGAAACCGAAGCGCGCTACGAGCCGCTAAATCATTTAGGCGTAAAACAGGCCGCCTACGAAGTGCATGATTCTAACCTTTCAGAAGCTGGTGTTTTGGGCTTTGAATATGGTTACTCGTTGGCCGAGCCGAATGCGCTGACATTGTGGGAAGGCCAGTTTGGCGATTTCGTGAATGGCGCGCAGGTGATCATCGATCAATTCATTGCATCGGGCGAAATTAAATGGCTGCGCATGAGCGGCTTGGTGATGCTGTTGCCACACGGCTATGAAGGCCAGGGGCCAGAGCATTCCAGCGCCCGCCCCGAACGCTTTTTGCAGCTTTGCGGTGAAGATAATATGCAGGTGGTGAACATTACCACGCCTGCCAACATGTTTCATGCGCTGCGTCGGCAATTGCACCGTAAGTTCCGCAAACCGCTGATTATCATGACGCCGAAATCGCTGCTGCGCCACAAATTGGCGGTATCGTCGCTCAAAGATATGCAGCCTGACACCAGTTTCAAGCGCGTGATTGGCGAGATCGATACCATCGCCGCTGCCGACAAAGTGAAGCGGTTGATTTTTGTTTCCGGCAAACTCTATTACGAATTGCTTGAAGCCCGCCGCGAAAAGAAACTCGACGATATCGCGCTGGTGCGTGTGGAGCAATATTATCCCTTCCCCGCCGAAGAGATTCGTGCCGAGCTTAAAAAATATCCGAACGCCGAAGTAGTCTGGGCGCAGGAAGAGCCTGAAAATATGGGCGCTTGGCGCTTTATTGGCCCACGCATTGGCTATGTGCTCGAAGATATTGGTCGTGCGGGCGAGAAAATCAAATACATCGGGCGCAAGGAAGCGGCATCGCCGGCTGCAGGCTATTTGAAAATTCACACACGTGAACAAGCAAAATTAGTGGAGAATGCATTTGCATTTGCCGCCGTTGAAACAAAACTAAAAAAGAAAGCATAGGAGAACAGCATGGCTGGTGAAATTCTGGTGCCCTCGCTGGGCGAATCGGTAAGCGAAGCAACAATCGCCAAATGGTTTAAAAAAGTCGGCGATAGCGTAAAGGCCGATGAGCCGTTGGTGGAGCTGGAAACCGATAAGGTGACCGTGGAAGTGAACGCACCCGCCGCTGGCGCACTAAAAGAAATTTTGGTGAAAGAAGGCGAAAACGTGGCCGTGGGCGCACTGCTTGGCCGCATTGATGTGGGCGCTGCTGGCGCTACCGCAGCACCTGCCAAAGCGGCAGCACCGGTGGCGGCACCTGCCGCATCGAGCGGCCCGGCAGTGAGCAAGTTGCTTGCTGAAAACCCACAAGTGAACCCCGCTGCAATTGCCGCAACCGGCAAAGATGGCCGCTTGAAAAAAGGCGATGTGCTTGCCGCCCTTGATGGCGACGGCATGGGCGTTGCGCCTGCTGCTGGCCCACGCGAAGAGCGCGTGAAAATGAGCAAGCTGCGCCAAACCATCGCGCGCCGCCTGAAAGACTCCCAGAATACCGCCGCGATTCTGACCACGTTTAACGAAATCGATATGAGTAACGTGATAGCGCTGCGCAACGAATACAAAGACGAGTTCGAGAAAAAGCACGGCATTAAGCTGGGCTTCATGGGCTTCTTTGTGAAGGCCGCCGTGAATGCACTGAAACAGGTTGCCGCCGTGAATGCGGAAATTGCTGGCGATGAAATTATTTACAAGAACTACTACGATATTGGTGTTGCTGTGGGCGGTGCGCAGGGTTTGGTGGTGCCGATTGTGCGTGATGCCGATAAGAAATCACTCGCACAAATTGAAGCCGATATTGCCGAACTGGCCAACAAGGCGCGCGATGGCACGCTGACGATGGCCGAGATGACCGGCGGTACCTTCACCGTTTCCAACGGTGGCGTGTATGGTTCGCTGATGAGCACGCCCATTGTTAACCCGCCACAATCGGGTATTCTGGGCATGCACAAAACCGAAGAGCGCCCCGTGGCCATTAATGGACAAGTTGTTATTAGGCCAATGATGTATGTTGCGTTATCCTATGATCACCGCATCATTGATGGCCGTGAATCGGTAACCTTCCTTGTAAAAGTGAAACAAGCGATCGAAGATCCGCGCCGTTTGCTGCTGGGGCTGTAGTGCGTTATTTTCTCGCCGTCATACTGCTTTTGGCGAGTCAGTCGGCTTTCGCGCAAGCCGAAGAGAGGCTCGCTCTTCAATGCGCTCCTTTAAAGGGAATAAGGGCGGATTTTAACAATGGTTATTTGGCGTCCTCAGAAGATGGGATGTCAAAATCAAGTCCAACGCTAGAATATGATTTTAAATCAAAGAGTGGGGAGCTTACGTTAAAAGACTCAATGGGCATAGTTGATAAAGTTAAAATAGCCCTGTTAACAGTTGGAGGAGGCGAATATTTTGGTTTTGTGACTGTTATTAATGGAGCGCCCACTTTGTTAAATTATTACCATAACATAGATTTATTAATGTACACGCAAACAGCATTTTCACCACGAACAGGCATACCTGTTGCAAAGGTATTTATATCCAAATGCAAAATAGTTGATACCCTCCCGACTTCGCGGGAATGACAAGACAGAAGGTATTCGTGCGAAGCGTATTATTTTTGGTCATAATTTTCATAACTACGGGTACGCCATTTGCGTATACCAATCAGGCGGCGCCACAAGAAAAATCAGCCGAATCTTCGAAAGCAGAAAGCCCAGATGATGATGACGATAGCGAAAACGACGATGAAGGCGAAGAAAATGCCGACGATGACTTTAACGGCGACACGGTGGAAGATGACCCGTTTGAAGATTTCGATGTATTCTAGGAGCCGCGCATCATGACCATGCTTTCACGGATGTTGCGCGCATGTTTGGCGCTTGTTTTGCTGGTGGCTATGCCGCACTTTTCGCTGGCTGCCCCTGCGCAGCAAGAACAGCAGGCGGAACAGAATCAATCGGGTAAGGGCGGCGGAAAATCTTCGGGGGGTCAGCAAGAATCATCGGAAGAAGAGGAAGAGGATGACGAAGAGGAGGAGGAAGATGAATCCGACGACTCCATGGAAGACTTGATGGGTGACGATTTTTAATCACGGGGAAGCATATGACAGAAGCGTTTGATGTAATGGTAATTGGTGGTGGCCCGGGTGGCTATGTGGCGGCAATTCGCGCAGCCCAGCTTGGGCTGAAAGTGGCATGCGTCGAAAAGCGCGGCGCACTGGGCGGCACCTGCTTAAATGTGGGCTGTATTCCTTCCAAAGCGTTGCTTGAATCATCGGAGAAATTCGAAGATGCCAACCATGAATTTGCCAAGCACGGTATCGATGCGAAGGTAAGCCTGAACCTTGCCAACATGATGAAGCGCAAGGACGAAGTGGTGGATGGCCTGACCAAAGGCATCGAAGGCCTGTTCAAGAAAAACAAAATCACCTACATCAAAGGCCACGGCACAGTTACTGGTGCCAACAGTGTGCAGGTGGAAAAGGAAACCTATCAGGCCAAAAACATCATTATCGCGACAGGTTCTGAGGTAACGCCACTGCCGGGCATTACGATCGATGAAGAGCGTATTGTTTCGAGCACGGGCGCATTGGCGCTGAAAGCCGTGCCGAAAAAATTGGTGGTGATTGGTGCGGGCGTGATTGGCCTGGAGCTTGGCTCGGTGTGGCGCCGCTTGGGTGCCGAGGTGCAAGTGATCGAATATCTGGATCGCATTACCCCGGGCATGGATAATGAAATCGCCAAGCAGTTCCAAAAAATTCTTGAGAAGCAGGGCATTGTCTTTACGCTTTCCACCAAAGTGACTTCGGCGAAATCAGGCAAATCGGGCGTAGAATTAACGCTGGAACCGGCAGCGGGCGGCAAAGCCGAGAAATTGACCGCTGACGTGGTACTGGTTGCCGTAGGCAGACGACCCTACACCAGCAGCCTCGGGCTCGATTCTGTGGGCGTTAAAATGGATGCCAAGGGGCGTATCGAAACCAATGGTCACTGGCAAACCAATGTGCCGAGCATTTACGCGATTGGCGATGTGATTGCTGGCCCCATGCTGGCACACAAAGCCGAAGATGAAGGCGTGGCCGTGGCCGAAGTGATCGCTGGCCAGAAGCCGCACGTGAACTATAACACCATCCCCGGCGTGATTTACACCTGGCCAGAAGTGGCGAATGTGGGCAAAACCGAAGAAGAACTGAAAGCTGCAAACATTGCATACAACGTGGGCAAATTTCCGTTCCTTGCCAATTCACGTGGGCGCAGCAGCGGCCAGACCGATGGCTTCGTGAAAATTCTCGCCGATAAAACCACCGATGAAGTGTTGGGCGTGCATATCATTGGCCCACATGCTGGCACGCTGATTCACGAGGTATGTATTGCGATGGAATTTGGCGCGAGTGCCGAAGATATTGCGCGCACCTGCCACGCCCACCCCACGCTGAATGAAGCGGTGAAAGAAGCCGCACTCGCCGTGGCTGGCCGTGCGATACACATCTAGCGCGCTTTGAATTTTGCCGTCTGCGTTGTCGTTCATCGGTCGCGGTGTGCTCATGTACTTCTGCGTACACTGCGTGCACCTTGCCTCGAACTCCTAGCAGCCAACAAAATTGAAAGCGCTTTTGTGTGCACGCTGCTTGAGGTGGCTCGTCGGGCTCGCACAAAATTTATTTTGTATCGTGTTATGC
>JBILFK010000075.1:0-7260 GCA_044351685.1 Rickettsiales bacterium
TTCTTGAACAAGTGCGACATGGTGGATGACAAAGAACTGCTGGATCTGGTGGAACTGGAAGTACGCGAACTGCTCAGCAAATACGATTTCCCCGGCGACACGATCCCGATCATTCATGGTTCGGCATTGAGCGCGCTGGAAGGCAAATCGGATGGTTTCGGTAAAGAAGCGATCCAGAAGCTGATGGATGCCGTGGATGCCTCGATTCCGCAGCCTGAGCGCCCTGTTGATAAGCCATTCCTGATGCCTGTGGAAGACGTGTTCTCGATTTCGGGCCGTGGTACGGTAGTAACTGGCCGCGTTGAGCGCGGGATCGTAAAAGTGGGTGAAGAGATCGAGATCATCGGTCTGAAAGACACGCAGAAAAGCACCTGCACGGGCGTTGAAATGTTCCGCAAGCTGCTTGATGAAGGTCAGGCTGGCGATAACGTGGGCATTCTGCTGCGCGGCACGAAGCGTGAAGATGTTGAGCGTGGCCAAGTGTTGGCGAAGCCCGGCAGCATCACGCCGCACACGACGTTTGAAGCTGAGGCGTATGTTCTCACCAAAGAAGAAGGTGGCCGTCATACGCCATTCTTCACCAACTACCGTCCACAGTTTTACTTCCGCACGACCGACGTGACGGGCATGGTGAAGCTGCCAGAAGGTGTTGAGATGGTGATGCCTGGCGATAACATTAAAATGCACATTGAGCTGATTGCACCGATCGCGATGGATCAAGGTCTGCGCTTCGCAATTCGCGAAGGTGGCCGCACCGTTGGCGCCGGCGTCGTCGCGAAAATTGTGAAGTAGGGAATAGGGGAAACGCTATGATGATGAACCAAAAAATTCGTATTCGTCTGCAAGCCTACGATCATGCCGTGCTTGACCATTCCGCCAAGGAAATTGTCAACACTGCAAAACGTACGGGTGCGCAGGTGCGTGGGCCAGTGCCACTGCCACGCAACATTCAGCGTTTCACTGTGAACCGTTCGCCGCACATCGATAAGAAGTCGCGCGAGCAATTCGAAATCCGCACGCACAAGCGTCTGATCGATATCGTTGAGCCAACCCCACAAACCGTGGATGCGCTCGGCAAGCTCGATCTGGCTGCGGGTGTAAACGTAGAAATCACCGTGCTCGGCAACGCAGCATAGTTGGAGGAAGTCATGAGAACCGGAGTAGTAGCACAAAAATTGGGTATGACCCGCGTGTTCGATGAATTCGGGCAGCACGTGCCAGTGACCGTATTGCAGATTGAAAACCTGCAGGTGACTGCACAGCGCACCACCGCGAAAAACGGCTACACCGCCGTACAAGTTGGTTTTGGTAAAGCCAAGGCTTCGCGCGTGAACAAAGCGCAGCGCAGCGAGTTTGCCAAAATGAATGTAGAACCAAAAAAGGTGCTTGCTGAGTTCCGCGTGTCGGAAGATGCATTGCTGCCGGTTGGCCAAGAAATTCGCGCTACCCATTTTGTGGTAGGCCAGTTCGTAGATGTGTCGGCACAAACCAAAGGTAAGGGTTTTGCTGGTGCGATGAAGCGCTGGAACTTTGCGGGTTTAGAAGCATCTCACGGTGTTTCGGTTTCGCACCGTTCGCACGGTTCGACCGGTCAACGCCAAGATCCAGGCCGTACCTTCAAAGGTAAAAAAATGGCTGGTCACTTGGGTGACGAGCGCGTGACCACGCAGAATTTAGAAATCGTACGCATCGACGAAGAGCGTAACCTGATTTTAGTCAAAGGCGCCGTACCCGGCGTGGATAAAGCGATTGTGCGCGTGACCGATGCTGAGAAGCGTGCGCGTCCTGCCAATGCGCCGTATCCGGCTGTAAAAATTGAAGCCAAAGTAGAAGCTCCGGTTGCTGAAGCACCCGTGGCCGATGCTGAAGCAACGAAAACCGAGTAATGGCAGGAAGCGAGGCAAGCCATGAAACTGAATGTAGTCACATTAGAAAATAAAGCCGCAGGCGAACTGGAGTTGGCAGATGCCATCTTTGGTCTGGAGCCACGCAAAGACATTCTGCACCGTGTAGTAGAATGGCAGCGTGCGAAAGCGCGTGCTGGTACGCACAAAACCAAAACCCGTTCCGAAGTGAGCGGCACAGGTAAAAAGCCCTTCAAGCAAAAAGGCACCGGTAATGCCCGTCAGGGTACGCTGCGCGCGCCTCAGCATGAAGGTGGTGGTCGTGCACACGGCCCAGTGGTGCGTAGCCACGCCTATGACCTGACCAAGAAAATGCGCAAGCTCGGCATGCGCCACGCACTTTCGGCAAAATATGCCGAAGGCAAACTGGTGCTGATCGAAGAAGCAACACTGAAAGCACCAAAGACCAAAGATATCGCTGCGAAGTTTGCCGTACTCGGCTGGACCAAGCCGCTGATTATCACCGGTGCTGAAGTGAACGAAGCATTTGCAAAAGCTGCACGTAACCTGATTGGCGTCGATGTACTGCCAACCCAGGGTGCTAATGTGTACGACATTTTGCGCCACAAAGAACTGGTACTCACGAAAGAAGCAGCACTCGCGCTGCAAGAGAGGCTGAAATGAGCATTCTGAAAAAGAAAAAGAAAGCCGATGCTGCCGCCGTTTCCGATACGGTGAAGGCAAAGCTGTACGATGTGCTTGTTCGCCCGGTGATTACCGAAAAGGCAACCCGTGGTGCCGAACAGAACAAAGTGGTGTTCATGATTTCACCGACCGCCGATAAGACGCAGGTGAAGCAGGCCGTAGAAACCTTGTTTGGCGTGAAAGTCAGCAAAGTGAATACGGTGAATATCGCCGGTAAAACCAAGAAATTTCGTGGCCAAGATGGCAGACGCGACGATGTGCGCAAAGCAATCGTGACGCTTGCCGCTGGCCAAACCATCGATATGGCCGCAGGGCTTCGCTAGTTGGTAGGAGAGAACCATGGCATTGAAACATTTTAAACCAACGACACCTGGCCAACGCCAGCTTGTGCTCATTGATCGTGCTGACCTGTATAAAGGTAAGCCGGTAAAGACACTGGTTGAGTCGAAATCCAGCACGGGTGGCCGTAACAATATGGGCCGCGTGACCTCGTTCCAACGTGGTGGTGGTCATAAAAAGGCGTACCGCGTGGTCGATTTCAAGCGTCGTAAATTCGATGTACCAGCGACTGTTGAGCGCCTCGAGTACGATCCGAACCGCAGCGCGTTCATTGCCCTGATTAAATATCAGGATGGTGAGCTGGCCTACATTCTGGCACCACAACGCTTAAGCGTAGGCGATACCGTGATTTCTGGTGACCGCGTGGATATTAAGCCAGGCAACGCGATGCCACTGAAGAACATTCCGATTGGAACCATTGTGCACAACGTAGAAATGCGCCCCGAAAAAGGCGGCCAGATTGGTCGCAGCGCAGGTGCGTATGTACAGCTTGTTGGTAAAGATTCGGGCTATGCACAAATTAAACTGCGTTCGGGCGAATTGCGCTTGGTGCCTGCTACCTGCATGGCCACCATCGGTGCCGTTTCGAACCCCGACCACCAGAACGAAGTGATTGGTAAAGCCGGTCGTAACCGCTGGAAGGGCAAGCGCCCACACGTACGCGGTACCGCGATGAACCCGGTCGATCACCCGCATGGTGGTGGTGAAGGTAAAACCGCAGGCGGTCGCCATCCGGTGACGCCATGGGGTAAGCCAACCAAGGGCTACAAAACCCGTTCGCCGAAGAAGCAGAATAAACTCATTATCCGCACTCGCCATCAGGCGAAGGGCAAACAGAAATAAGGAGATAACCCATGGCACGTTCAGTTTGGAAAGGCCCATTCGTTGATGGCTATCTGCTTAAGAAGGCAGATGCTGCACGCAGCTCGACGCGCAACAACGTGATTCAAACCTGGTCACGTCGTTCGACGATTCTGCCACAATTCGTTGGCCTCACCTTCGGTGTGTACAATGGCAAGAAGTTTATTCCGGTGCTGGTAAGCGACGAGATGATTGGCCACAAATTCGGCGAATTCGCTCCAACCCGCACGTTTGTTGGCCATGGTGGCGACAAAAAAGCAGTACCGGCGAAGAAATAGGTAGGTAGTTATGAGCAAACAAGCAAAACCACGTAGCCTGGCCGCGAATGAAGCGCGTGCGGTTCTCCGCAACCTTCGTACCTCGCCGTACAAGCTGAATCTGGTCGCCGAGATGATTCGCGGCATGCGCGCCCAAGAAGCGCTGACCCAGCTGGAATTCAACAAAAAGCGCATCAGCAATGATGTGAAAAAAGTGCTGCAATCGGCCATCGCCAACGCAGAAAACAACCACAATCTCAACGTGGATGCGCTGGTAGTGAAAGAAGCTTACGTAGGCAAAAGCATTACCATGAAGCGTTTTCATGCCCGCGCACGCGGTCGTGGCGCAAAAATTTTGAAACCATTTTCGCACCTGACCATCGTGGTGCGTGAAGCGGCAGAGTAGGGAGTAGTTATGGGTCAGAAGGTTAACGCAATCGGGCTTCGCCTGGGGATCAACAAAACCTGGGATTCGCGCTGGTTTGCCGGTAAAGAATATGCCGATAAACTGCACGAGGATATCAAGATCCGCCGCTTCGTGAAAAAGCAGCTGGCACAGGCTGGCGTCAGCAAAGTGATCATCGAGCGCCCAAGCAAAAAATGCCATGTTTCCATTTTCTCGGCGCGTCCGGGTGTGGTGATTGGTAAAAAAGGCGCCGACATCGATAAAATCAAAAAAGACGTTCAAGCCCTGACCAAAGACGAAGTAACGATCAACATCGTTGAAATCCGTAAGCCAGAGCTGGATGCAACCCTGATCGCCGAGGGCGTAGCCCAACAGCTGGAGCGCCGCGTGGCCTTCCGCCGTGCGATGAAGCGCGCCGTACAATCCTGCCTGCGTATGGGTGCCGAAGGTATCCGTATCAACGTGTCGGGACGCCTGGGTGGTGCTGAGATTGCGCGTATGGAATGGTACCGCGAAGGCCGGGTGCCACTTCACACCTTGCGTGCCGATGTGGATTATGGTATAGCCACCGCCCTCACGACCTATGGGATCATTGGCGTGAAGGTGTGGGTTTTCAAAGGTGAGATCCTGAAAGAAGACGATTCGCAGCGTACGGCACCTGTGCCAGTAAGCTACGGTCAGCAAGGCCAAAACTAAGAAGTAATACAGACATAAAACGAACGAGTAACGCATATGATGCAACCTAAAAAAACCAAATTCCGCAAGCAGCATAAAGGCCGCATTAGCGGTGCTGCGAAGGGCGGATACAGCCTCAATTTCGGTCAGTTCGGCCTGAAAGCAGTGGAGCCTGAGCGTATCACTGCACGCCAGATCGAAGCAGCGCGTCGTGCGATTTCGCGTCATGTGAAGCGCGTTGGCCGCCTCTGGATTCGTATTTTTCCGGATGTGCCAATTTCGCGCAAGCCCGCCGAAGTGCGCATGGGTTCGGGTAAGGGTTCGGTAGAATACTGGGCAGCACGTGTAGATGCTGGCCGTATCATGTTTGAAATTGATGGTGTGCCCGAGCAGATCGCACGCGAAGCGTTTGAACGCGCCAGCGCAAAACTGCCGGTGAAAACCAAGTTTATTGCACGTATCGACGGGTAAGAGGAAGTTATGGCACTCGATGAATTAAAAGGCAAAACCACCGACGAGCTGAATGCAAAAGTTGCTGAGCTCAAAAAGGAACTGTTTAACCTGCGCTTTCAAAAAGCCACGGGCGAACTGCAATCGACCACGCGTTTTAAAGCGGCTCGCCGCGAGATCGCGCGTATTTTAACATTCGTGCGTCAGCAAAAGAACGCCGCGTAGTAGGGACTGGGAGAATAAAAAATGCCAAAACGTATTTTGCAGGGTGTGGTGGTTAGCGATAAGGCGACCAAGACCGTGTCGGTAAAAGTGGAACGCAAAATCAAGCACCCACTTTATAACAAAATTATCCGTCGCAGCAAAAAATATGCTGCGCACGATGAAATGGGCTGCAAGACCGGTGATGTTGTACGCATCGAAGAGTCGCGCCCAATGAGCAAAACCAAGCGTTGGGTTGTGGCCGAGCGCGTGTCGCAAGCCGCAGAAGTATAACCGGGCGAGCATAGGGAGATAGAATATGATTCAGATGCAAACCCGAATGGATGTGGCCGATAATTCCGGTGCACGTGAAGTGATGTGCGTGAAAGTGCTTGGCGGTTCGCACCGCAAGACCGCATCGGTAGGCGATATCGTGGTGGTATCGGTGAAAGATGCGATTCCGCGCGGTAAAGTGAAAAAGGGCGATGTGCACCGTGCAGTGATTGTGCGTACGCGTTTCGCGCTGAAGCGTCAGGATGGTTCGGCGATTCGTTTTGATCGCAACGCAGCCGTGCTGATCAACAAGCAGGGCGAGCCTATTGGTACCCGTATTTTCGGGCCAGTAGCACGCGAACTGCGCGCAAAGAAATTTATGAAAATCGTCTCACTGGCACCAGAAGTGCTCTAGAGAAACAACAAGGAAACGCGAGATTCGTTATGGCAGCAAAAATTAAAAAAGGCGACACGGTGATTGTTCGCACTGGCAAAGATAAAGGCAAAACCGGAGAAGTACTGAAAGTGCTGGTAGCCGAGCAGCGCGTGCTGGTACAGGGCATCAACGTTGCCAAACGTCACGAGAAACCATCGATGAAATCGACCGGTGGCGTGACACAAAAAGAACTTTCGATTCACGTATCGAATGTTGGGCTTGTGGACCCTAAAGATGGGAAAGCAACGCGCATAGGATTTAAACTGCTGGAGGATGGCAAAAAAGTGCGTGTTGCCAAACGTTCCGGCGAAGTAGTGAATGCATAGGTAGGGTGTCATGGCGAAGACCGCAGCAGTAAAAAAAGAAGTAAACAAGCCACGCTTGCAGGAAGTGTACGAGAAAGAAATCGTGCCTGCTCTGAAAGAGAAGTATGGCTACAAGAACGTGATGGAAGTTCCGCGTCTTGAGAAAATTGTCATTAACATGGGCGTAGGCGAAGCCGTTGCTGATCAAAAGCAAATGCAGGCCGCCGCCGAAGAAATGACGCTGATCGCTGGCCAGAAGCCTGTGATCACCCGCGCGAAAAAAGCCGAAGCAACCTTCAAACTGCGTGCCGGTTTGCAGATTGGTTGCCGCGTCACCCTGCGCAAACAACGCATGTACGAATTCCTGGATCGCTTTGTGAACATTGCGATGCCACGCATTCGTGACTTCCGCGGCATCAACCCAAAAAGCTTCGATGGCCGTGGTAACTACAATATGGGTCTTAAGGAGCAGTTAGTGTTCCCCGAGATTAACTACGATAAAGTGTCG
>JBILFK010000077.1:0-7175 GCA_044351685.1 Rickettsiales bacterium
TTACAAGTTTTGGCCAGCGCCGATGCAACCAGAACCACTGGGCAGGATTTTCCTGAATCCAGCCGCTTATTACCGCGTTCATTTGAGTGAGGTAGGTGATTTCGCGTTGCTGCGCATCGGCTTGCGGTTCCGGAACGGCAAGGGGTGGGTAGATGGTTACCCGGAACTGGTGGCCAGAAATACGTTCGGCACGCACAGGAATGGCCGGCAAACCATATTTCAGTGCTAATTTGGCAGGCGAAGGCGATGTCATGGCAGGCGTACCTAGAAATGGCACCGCCACCCCCGTATTATCTTTTTGATCAATCAGAATGCCAATCGATTCACGTCGCCGTATGGCGGCAAGCACACCTTTGGCGCCTTCGGCACCTTTGCCGTAATGCCCCAGCGTGTAGCTGCGGCGAATGCGATCAATGATGCGATCGGTGAGCGGGTTATTGGGCGGCCGATATACCAGATGTAATGGCAAACCGCATAGTTGAATGGCTTTTGGTGCCAGTTCCCAATTGCCAAAATGCCCAGAAATAAACAAGGCTGATTTGCCCGATGCTTTCACCGCTTCGACATGTTCGCGGCCGATAATTTCGATATGTGCATCAAGGTTCCCCGCCATCAGATGCGGGTATTCGGCAATGACCCGCCCCAGATTATCCCACATGGCGCGAATGACATTTTGGCGCTCAGCAGCATTCAGCTGAGGCATGTGTGTGGTAAGCTGTGCTTCGGCAAGTGCGCTGCGCCGCATGCGTACCCCAATGCTGCGCGCAAACCAGCCACCAAAGCTCGATGCCATGCGCAGCGGCACACGCCGTATGATGGCAAGAAAACTAACGACCAGCAGATATTCGAGGGTAAATTTAACGCGCCGCATGCGGTAGCCGTTCGAGTAAAAATTGTAGCACGGTTTCGGGTTGGCGGAAGCGTAGCGCCACCGGTAGGCTATGGCAGTGTTTGCGCATCTCGGTTGGCAGCCGCACCCAATCTTTTTCGGTGGTGACTAAGCGGGCGTTATTGTGCTGTGCTTCATTCAGCAGCATCTGCAATTCGCTATCGCTATAGGGGTGATGATCGGCGAATGCATGGTGTGAAACAATAGTTGCACCTAATTGCGTGAGGCTTGCAAAAAACTTTTCAGGGCGCGCAATGCCAGCAAATGCAATCAGTGGTTTTTCATAGAGAAACCCAACATCGCCGACCGGCACAATATCACCGTACAGCACCGGCATGGCTGGCGGAATACGCGCTTTCATCAGGTGCTGATCATCACCGATAAACACGATGCCATCGACACGTTTCAATGCACTTCGCAGCGATTCGCGCAGCGGGCCAGCGGGCAATAATTTGCCGTTACCCGTGCCGTAGGCGCCATCAATGACAAGCAGGTTGATGTCTTTGTGTAGCGGGTGGTGTTGTAATGCATCGTCGCAGAGCAATAAATTGGCGCCTGCAGCAATCGCATGCTGAGCACTGCGGGTACGCTTCGGGAACACCCAAGTGGGTGCAGCGCGGGCAAGCAGCAAAGCTTCATCGCCGACATCGCGGGCGCTGTGCAATTTGGGGTTTACCTTGATTGGTGCTGGTAGCGTTGCACCATAGCCGCGCGAAAGAATATGCGGCTGGTAGCCCATGGCTTTCACCAGCTCGGTGAGGGCCATGACGGTGGGGGTTTTACCGGCACCCCCAGCCACAATATTGCCCACCGAAATTACCGGTGCACCAGCGCGTGCCGAGGGCGTGAATGCACGATGCAACCGAGCTGCACATTGATACAGCACACTTAACGGCGTGAGCAGTAATGCCGTGGATGAAGCGCCTTGCCACCAGCGAGGAATCTTCATGCGCCACCCTCACCCAGCAAGGTGATTGCAGAGGCAACGATGCTAGCCGTCGCGCCCGATTGTGATGCGGCAAACGTTTCGGCATTGTGCGCTAGCTGCGCAGTGCGCGTGGCATCGCCAAACAGCAATTCTACTTCCCATGCCAATGCATGCGCATCGCGCACTATTCTCACGGCATCTGCGGCTTGCATGGCCTCAAAAATGGGGGCGAAATTATGCGTGTGTGTGCCGCTGAGAATCGCGCAGTGCAATCGTGCTGGCTCGAGCGGGTTATGCCCACCATGTGGCATCAGCGAACCACCCACAAACGCGATCGGGGCGCAGGCATACAAGGTGCCAAGTTCGCCCATGGTATCGGCAAGATACAGCTCGCTGCTGGCGGTGATGGGCTCGAGCAGGCTACGCCGTGCAAACGCCATATTTTGTGTGCGCAACAAGGTAGCAATCGTATCGCCGCGTGCTGCATGGCGCGGCACCAGAATGGTGAGTAAATTCGGGTAGTTGAGTTTCAGGCGTTGATGCGCCGCTACCACCATTGCTTCTTCGCCTTCGTGGGTGCTGGCAGCAACCCATACGGGGCGCGCGCCTATTTGCTGCTTTAAGGTCGCAAGCGCGTTACTATCCGTGCTTAATGCAGAAGCATCAAATTTGAGGTTACCGGCGATACGCACATCGATGGCACCTAAACTGCGCAAACGTGCGGCATCGTCTTCGCTGCCTGCAAATATCGCATCAAAACAGTTCAGCAGGCGCGCGGCAATTCCACGAAAGCGCTGCCAGCGCCGGTAGCTTTTACCCGAGATGCGCGCGTTCACCAGCAGCATGGGAATATGCCGATGGCTGGTTTCCATCAGCAGCACCGGCCAGAATTCGCTTTCCACCCACACGGCTAAATGTGGCCGCCACCGCGAAAGAAAGCGCCCAACATAGCGGCTGACATCGAGCGGCACATACTGATGGGTAAGGTAGGGTTTGCTGTGCGATGCAATCAGCGCCGCCGAGGTGCGCGTGCCGGTGGTAATGAGCATATGGTGGGTGGGCAGTGCTTCATGCAGCGCATCGATGAGTGGCAGCACCGATTGCGCTTCACCAACACTGGCCGCATGCAGCCACACGATCGGCGCGGCAGGCACCAGCGCATCGCTGATGCCGTAACGTTCTTCAAGGCGCGCGATATCTTCTTTGCCACGCTTCGCGCGGCGCGCAAGCCATAGCGGCAATAACGGTGAAAGCAATGTGGTGGCGGTGCGGTAAAGACGATACATTACGCGACAACCCCTGACTGCGCATCGCATTGCTGCATCGCGCGCGTAATGGCATCGCTTAGCGCAGCGCTTGCGGCAGCAATGCCTGCATCATCTTGCCCGGGCGCCACATGCATGGGTGGTTCTGCACAAAAAATAATGCGGCCAAAGGGTTTGGGCATCATGAAATGATCCCAGCTTTTTTTAAACCGCCATGCCCGCGTGGTCGAAAAACTTACGGGAATAATCGGCAAGCCAGTAACCATTGCTAAATGTGCGGCGCCATGTGCAGCCACATAGGCAGGCCCACGTGGGCCATCGGGCGTGATGGCGATGTTGTGGCCGACAGCGGCTTCCTGCCGCAGCCCAAGCAAGGCTTCGGCCCCACCCTTATTGCTGGAACCACGCACCACATCAATGCCCAATCTTGCCATCACATTGGTGAGAAGGGTGCCGTCGCGGTGATGCGAAATCAGTACCTTCATGCCACGATTTTTGGGACGCAAGAATGCATGCACAATCATGCGCCCATGCCAGAAACAAAAAATGGCCTGTTGCTCGCCACTGAAATATGGCGCCACAGTTTCAGGGAACATAAAGGTTTTTCTGCTGCTGGCGTAAATTAGCCGCAGGCACAGCACCATGAGGAATGCCAGAACATGCGCCGTGAATGGCAGCTTCAAAAGTTTTTTGCCAAGCGATTTCACGCGGCCTCCTGCGAGGCGAATTGCTGCTGGTAAAGCGCTTTATAGACACCATCGCGCGCCAATAGCTCGCTGTGTGTTCCTTGCTCAAGGATGCGGCCCTCGCCAAGCACTACAATACTATCGACATTGCGAATGGTCGAAAGTCGGTGCGCAATCACCAACGTGGTGCGGGCATGCATCATCGATTCCAGCGCTTCCTGAACGTGTTGTTCGGAGGCGGTATCGAGTGCGGAGGTAGCCTCATCGAGCAGCAAAATGGGGGCGTTTTTCAAGATGGCGCGGGCAATGGAAATGCGCTGGCGTTGGCCGCCCGAAAGTCGTAAACCCTGCGAGCCAACCTGCGTATCGTAGCCTTGCGGCAATTCCATAATAAATTCATGCGCGTGGGCGCGGGTGGCGGCATCGATGATTTCTTCGCGCGTGGCATCGAGTCGGCCATAGAGAATATTGTTGTACACCGTATCATCGAATAGCATCACTTCCTGACTGACAAGCGCCATGGCGCTGCGCAGCGATGTGAGCGTGACATGGCGAATATCCTGCCCATCGATCGTGATGCGCCCTGCCTGCGGATCATAGAAGCGCAGTAATAATTGCATCAGCGTGCTTTTGCCGCCGCCCGATGCGCCCACCAGCGCCACCGATGTACCCGCCGCAATGCGTAGCGACACATCAAACAACCCTGCCTGTGAGTTGGGGTAGGTGAAGCGCAAATGCTCAAGTGCAATATCGCCGCGCGTGACATTCAGCGGTTGTGCATCGTCGCGGTTGCGAATGGCAGGCTTGGTATCGATGACCGCATAAAAACGCGCAGCAGCGGCTAGGCCTTCCTGCATCTGGGTGTTCAGACCAGCAATCACTTTTACTGGGCGAAACGCCATGAGCATCGCCGTGATAAACGAGAAGAATGCCCCAGGCGACGTATGCCCATGCAACACTTGCATACCGCCATACCAGATCACGCCAGCAATCGCGAAACCCGAAAGCATACTAAGCAGTGGGCCCGACATAATTTGAATGCGCGCGGCTTTGGCATAGAGTTTGAACAACGCATTGATCGAATCGCGCACGCGTGCGGCTTCATGTTCTTCGCGTACGTAAGCTTTCACCACGCGCACACCGCGCAACGTATCATCAAGCTGGCCAGTAAATTCGCTAAGGCGCGATTGCGTGCTGCCTGCTACTTTGCGCATACGGCGGCCAAGTTTTAACACGGGAAGCACCGCAAACAGCAACACAAAAAATGCACCGATCGCCATTTCCCAGCCCTGATAAAACATGACGCCGACCAGAAAAATCAGGCTCAGTGATTCTTTTACGAAGCCGGTGAGTACAGTGGAAACCGTGTTACGCATCAGCATGATATCGTTGGTAAGGCGTGATATCAGTTTGCCAGAAGATTGCTGCTGATGTTCAGCAATATCGGCATGCAGCAAATGCGCGAACAGATCGCCCTGCATATCAGAAACCACGCGTTGCCCCGTATAGCGTAACCAGTAGGATTGCCCATAATCGGCGAGCCCATTCAGGAAGGTTAGCACCAGCAGTAGCAGCGGCAGGGCTATCAGAAGTTCAGCATTTTTTTTCAGGAAAATATCATCGAGCACCGGCTGCATCATATAGGCATTCGCCGCCGTGGTAGCCGCCATTACCATCATGCAAGCGGCAGCACCAAACAGCCGCATGCGGTAATGCCGCACATAATCGCGCACTACACGCTGATACAGCGTGCCGCGCAGCATGGTATCGAGCAAGTTTCCCATTAGGTGCCTGCCACGGTCATGCGGGCCACAAGTAAGGTTGGCGCGTTGGTGGCATAGTGAAACTGCACATCATTGGCCGGGGTGAGGCCAGCAAACATCTCACGCAAATTCCCTGCAATCGTTACTTCACTTACGGCTTCGCGCCGTTCGCCGTTCACATACAGAAAGCCCGATGCGCCCTGCGAATAATCGCCGGTAATCAGGTTGACGCCGTGGCCAAAAGTTTCAGTGACATAAAACACCGTACCCGCGTTTTTTAACAATGCTTCGGGCGTTTGGCTGCCTGCAGCAATATACAAGTTGCTGGGCGAAGGGTGGGGTGCTGAAGAAAGCCCACGGCTGGCATGGCCGGTGGTGGCAAGCCCCAGCTGATTCGCCGAGCGCGTATCAAGGAGCCAGCTGGTGAGCACGCCTTTATCAATGAAATGGCGCTTTTCAGGGGCAACACCTTCGGCATCAATCGGGCGCGAACCCAACCCACGTTTCATTAGTGGGTCATCGATGATGGTAACGTGCGGCGCGAAAATCTGTGTGCCCATGGCATCTTTAAGGAAACTGGTGCCGCGTGCAATGGCACTGCCGTTAATGGCGCTGGCGAAGGCCGAAACAAGGCTTTTCGCCACCCGCGGATCAAACGCGATCGGCATGGTTTGCGAAGCAATTTTGGTGGGGTTCAGCTTGGCCAATGTACGCGTGGCGGCTTCGCGGCCCAGTTCGCCCGCATCAGGAAGTTCCGAAGCGAAGCGCGTGGTGCGGTAAGCATAATCGCGTTGCATGGCATCGCCTTCGCCGGCAATCAGCGAAAGTGAAAGGCTGCTGTAGGTTTGCCGATATGCGGCGGCCACGCCGTGCGAACTGGCAAGCGCCACATGGCTGGCACTGAAGCTGGCATCGGCGCCTTCGCTGTTACGAATGCCCGGCACCTCGCGCCCGGCTGCTTCGCAGGCTTTGGCACGCGCCAGCAACATATCGATGCTGGGCTCGAGCGCATCGACCAATTCAAGATCAGGGAGTGATTTGGCAAGCCGCGTGCTATCGGCAAGTGCTGCATACGCATCGGGCGGGGCGACGCGGGCGATAGCGATGGCGCTTTCCACCAATTTTGCAAGTCCGGCTTCGCTGAGATCGGCGGTGGAAAGGGTTGCCGAAGATTCGCCGCAAAACACGCGCAACCCTACGCCTTGCGATTCGGCGCGCTCGATGGTTTCGGGCACGCCAAGGCGTATACCGGCATTGAGCTGGCTGCTGGCGGTAACGATGGCATCGACGGCGTCGGCGCCGGCTTTTTGGGCGCGGGCGACAAGCGCGGTTGCCGTTTCAAGATGATGATATTCCATAGGGTGGTTTTACGCACTCAGGCCGCTAAGGTAAAGCTGATATAACGCCACCGCTGCCGCGTTGGAGGCATTTAGGCTTTCCATCTGTGGATGAATCGGCAGTTTTATCAGCTCGTCGCAGCGTTCGGCGGTTAAGCGGCGCAGGCCTGCACCTTCGGCACCCAGCACCAGTGCGGTTTTAGCGGTGGGGCGGGTGGTGTGGAGTGCAGTTTTGGCGCTGCCATCGAGCCCCATCACCCAATAACCTTCTTCCTGCAACTCTAAAATACTGCTGGCGAGGTTGGTA
>JBILFK010000078.1:0-7153 GCA_044351685.1 Rickettsiales bacterium
TCTATTGAAGCAATTTGATGAAGCCGGCGGCAAAGAAACCAGCCCCGCTTCGGAAGGATTTTTTACGAAAGTCAAAGAATTCTGGGAAGATTTGAAAGAGTAACCATGGCCGATTTATTACGGATTGCAGTGGCAGGGGCAACAGGGCGCATGGGCTTGGCGCTGGTGCGTGCACTTTCCACACATACGCGCCTTGAACTGGTGGCGTGCGGTATTCGCCCGGGCACGCATACGCTTGCGGTGAGCCATTTTGAACAATCGGGCCTTGGTTTTGCCAAAGGCATGCTCACAGAAACACCCGAAGCGCTGGTGCGTGATGCCGACTGCGTGATTGATTTTACCCGCCCCGATTATACCCTAGAACTTGCCCGGCTAGTGCGCGGCAAGGCGATGGTTTCTGGCACTACCGGTTTTACGCCTGCGCAAAAAGAAGCTCTGATGGACGGCGCGCGCAGTGCTAACATTCTCTGGTCATCGAATATGAGCGTGGGCGTGAATTTGTTGATGAAGCTGGTGGAAGATGCCGCGCGTGCACTGGATAGCGCGCAGTATGATATTGAAATTGTGGAAGCGCACCACAAACATAAAATCGATGCGCCTTCGGGCACCGCACTTTCTTTGGGTGAAGCCGCAGCACGCGGGCGCGGCGTGGATTTACACGATGTGTGGGTGCGCGGGCGCGATGGTATTTCGGCGCAGCGCAAGGCAGGCGATATTGGGTTTGCGGCCATTCGTGGTGGCGATATTGTGGGCAGCCACGATGTACTTTTTGCTGGCGAGGGCGAACAAATTACCCTTTCGCACCACGCGACCGACCGCAAAATTTTTGCACTCGGCGCACTCAAAGCCGCCGAGTGGATTGCCGGCAAGCCGAACGGTTTTTACACCATGAAAGATATTATAAAGTAATGCTTCGGCCGAGCACATACTGTGCTGACCTTCGCGTAGCTCCGCTAGCTCATGGCTTCATTTGAAATGCTATTCACTGGATAGCATTTCAGCATTACGCACTCGATTCTACTGAATCTCGAATAACACAAAAAATCTCGAGTAGCGAAGAGCCGCCTCAAGCTACTCGACTTCATTTTTCCTACTTCAAAGTACACTGAGCCATAGGCGAAGGTCTTTGAAGTACGGCCTATGTTGCTTTTGCTAAAATCTGAGCAGCGAAGGCCTGCTCAACATTTTTGTAGTGCTGGCTTTGCTTCAGGCCTTCAATCGCGATATAATCGCGGCCATGTTCGCGGAAGAACATGGGAATAAACCCCAGCTCATCGAAACGTGCAGCGATGCGGGCTTTGATTTCGGGATCTTTGGCTTCAATGGGCTTCACGAAGCTGCAATTGCCGCCAATTTCATGTTTTTCCCACTCGCTGCGGCTACCAAATACTTGCGTATCAATCAGCTGCGCTAAATAGGTGTGCTCGCCATACTGCATAGAATTCTCCTTTGCACTGAGATATAACCCATGAGTATTTAATAAATCGTTAATGTAAGGAAATGCAGGCTCAGCCTATGCTGCGCTGCAGTGCAGCAGGGTGGCTTATTCCTGCCGGAAGGCGCGGCCAAACGATTCACGGATGGGGCGGGTGAGGTAGGAAAGCATGGTGCGTTCGCCCGTTACGATAAGCACTTCGGCGGGCATACCGGCGGTCAGTTCAAACCCATCGAGTTTGCGCGCCAGTTCTTCGGGCGTAATTTCCACGCGCGCGATATAGAAGGATTCGCCGTGCTGTGGGTCATCGAAGCGATCGGCAGAAACCGTGACCACCGAGCCTTCAAGGGGGCGCATGCGGCGCGAATCGACCACCGAAATTTTTACATTCGCCTGCAACCCTGCGCGCACAATATCAATGTCGGTGGGCGCAATTCGTGCATCGACCACAAGCTTTTCGCCAATCGGCACAATCGACATCAGCGTATCGCCGGGTTGAATGACGCCGCCGATGGTAAAAATTTTCAGCCCCGTGACTTGCCCGGCAATGGGGGCAGTAATCTCGATACGGCGCACAATATCGGCACTGGATCGCATTTGCTCATCGAGGTTGCTGAGTTGCAGTTGGGTATCTTTTAGTTCGTTCACCACACTGTTTAGAAATTCGGTGCGTTGGTTCACAATGGCAATTTTTGCTTCGCTGATGGTTTGATTTGCGCGTGAAATCATCGATTGCGCTTGCCCGCGCCGGCCTTGCAATTCGGCGGCCTGGCGTTGCAGCGCCAGCAGGCGCGGCTTTACTGCATTGCCTTTTTCAAGCAGCTGCTTCACCACGGCAATTTCTTCATTCAGCAGCGAAATTTGCTGGCTTGCCGAAGAAATTTGCTGGCGCAGGCCGTTGATTTCTTCGTCGCTCTGGCGCATTTTCTGGCGCATTACATCTTCTTCGCCCTGCATGTTTTCGCGGCGCGTAACAAAGAGGCGTCGCTGTGCATCGAGGCCTTTGGCGATTTTATCGTCGGTGCTTTCGAGCGTCGTAATCTCTTCCGGAAATGCAACACTATCCAGCGTATCGCGTTCGGCGAGCAAGCGCGCTTCGGTTGCCTTAGCGGTGAGCCATTGGCCGCGCAGTTGCTCATTCCGTGCTTCGGCATTGGTGCTATCGAGGCGCACCAGCACATCGCCTGCATTCACGCGCTGGCCTTCCTTCACCAAAATTTCTTTGATGATGCCGCCCTCTAAATGCTGGATCACTTTACTGTTCGAATCGACCACCACTTTACCGATGGCCACTGCACCAGTATCTAGTGGCACAAATGCCGCCCATGCGCCGATGAATCCGAACAGAATGATCATGAGCCAAGAGCCCATGAGAATCATGGGGCGCGCCATGCTATCGGGAGTGCGGGTATCTTCGGAGGTGAAGGGTAAAATAAACCCAGCAAGCTTATCGTTCAGCGCGCTGAGGCTACGTAAATTGCGTACCCCAAAACGCGGCATGGAAGCCGTTTGTTGGCGCGGCTTTTTTTCGGGCTTCGCCTTTGGTGGTTTGGGTGGCGCAGGCGGCGGCGAGGCAGGGGAAGGCGGTGTAACAGGTGTGCCCACCCCGCGCTTTGCATGCAGCGGTGCGCCAACAATGAAGGAAGGTTTATCCACCATGGGGCACCTCGCGCGCATCGGGTTTGCGGGCATTGCCGGAATAGCGCTGCATCATTTCGTCGCGCGGGCCGACGGCTTCGACAACACCGCCGCGCAGCATCATGATTTTATCGACCATGGTAAGAATCGAGGGGCGGTGCGCCACAATAATGGTAGTCACGCGCTGTTGTTTTAGCCAGCTGAGGGTGGCCATGAGTGCGCGCTCGCCGTCGCCATCGAGATTGCTGTTAGGTTCATCGAGCACAATATATTTGGGCATGCCATACAGCGCACGCGCCAGCCCAATACGCTGTTTTTGCCCGGGCGAAAGCACGCTGACCCCGGGAATATAGGTGGTATCATAGCCGCCCGGTAATTGCAGAATAAGTTCGTGCACTTGCGCACGCTGCGCGGCTTCGACTACACCGGCATCTTCAGGTTTTTGTTGCATGCGGGCGATATTCTGTTTGATGGTGCCGGGAAATAACTCGACACTTTGCGGCAGGTAGCCGGCATATTTTCCGAAATCTTCGCGTGCCCAGCCATGCACATCGGCACCATCGAGGCGCACATGCCCGCTGCTTGGCGCGATAATGCCCATCAGCATTTTCGATAGCGTGGTTTTACCCGCCGCACTGGGCCCGATAATACCCAGCATTTCGCCTGCCTCCAGCCGGAAGCTCACATTTTTAAGAATGGCAGGTTTTTTGGGTGGGGCGTAATAGAGCCCTTCGACAGTTAAAATGCCGCGCGGCACCGGCATGGCGGTATCGCCCACGGGTGTTGGTGCTTCGCGAAACAAGGTTTCCAGACGCTGATAGGCATCGCGGGCCTGCACCAGCTGCTTCCACAGCATGATCATGCCTTCAAACGGTGCCACGGCGCGTGCAATCAGAATAGAGGCGGCGATTAACCCACCACCTGTCATTTCGTTGTGCAGCACCAGATAGGCGCCAAAGCCGGTGATGGCAATTTGCAGCACCATGCGCATCGAGCGGGCAAAGCCCTGCAGCATGGCGCTGCGCTGTTGCGCTAAATCCTGCCATTTCAGGCTGCGGTCAAAATCGCGCCGCCACGAGGCGATCACGCCCGGCATCATGCCCATGGCCTGAATGGATTCGGCCTGCCTGCCGATCATATCTGCGGAAAGCAGCGATTCGGTAGATTTCTCGCTCGCCCGCAACAAGGCCTTGCGCGTGGCATATTCGTTGAGCACAGCGACCACAATGAACATGCCCATACCACACAGCGCCAGCAAACCGAGCAATGGGTTGATCATGTAAATCACAAACAGAAACAGCACCGACCACGGCACATCCATCAAGGTGGGGGCAGCGCTGGCAATAAAATTTTTCAGTGTTCCCAGTTCGCGCAGCTGTTGCCCGGCACTGATCGGCACTTGTGCGGCTGCAGCATGCAGCGAGGTTTCAAGCACGGTGAAGGATAATTCGGTCTCAAGCCAGGCGACGATTTTGGCGATTACGCCGGAACGCACGGCGTGCAGCATGCCGTAAAAAATATAGGCTACCAACACCACGGCCGTCAGGCCAAGCAGGGTATCCATCGAGCGGGTGGTGAACACCCGATCATAGACCTGCAGCGAATAGATCGGTAGCATGAGTGAAAGAAAATTGAGCCCAAACGAAAACACAAAACAATAGCCAAGCGCACGCCGCAAGCTACGCATGGCAGTGGCAAGTGCGCCGCGATGTTCGGTGGGGTTAGTGGTGCGTGTCATCGTGCTATGGTGATAAAGAATCTAGGGCGCAGCGTCAATCACTCGCGTATTTTCTGGCTGTTTCGCACGTCGCGCTGCGCCACGCACACCGCACATGCGACAATAATGCCAGCCCCAACCCAGGTGGCTGTATCGCTGGTTTCATGAAAAAAGTAATAGGTGAAGATGGCGGTGAAAATGAGCCGTAAAAAATCAAACGGCATCAGTTTCACAATATCGGCCATGCTATAGGCGCGCACCAGAAATAAATGCGCCGAGGTTGAAGCCAGCGCCACGCATAGCAGCAGGCCTGTCTGGTGCAGAGTGGGCCACTGCCAGTGCGGCAGCGCCACCGGTAGGCTGAACAGCATCATGAACAAGGCCATATAAAATACGATGCGCAAGGGCGGTTCGGTATGGGTGAGGGATTTGACCAGCATGCCGGCAATCGCCCACATGGAGGTGGCAAATAACACCACCAGACTTGCCATGCTCATATCGGAACTATTGGGGCGCAGAATGATCAGCACACCAATAAACCCGCCAATCAGTGCGGCCCAGCGCACCATATCGGCGCGTTCTTTAAGCCATAACACGGCAAATATGGTGGTAAAAAGTGGGGCGGTGAAGCTGAGGGCAATCGCGTGATTAAGCGGCAGGGTGGCCACGCAGTAAAACCAGCTTTCCATACCGATAATACCAATGATGGCACGCCAGAAATGCCCGCCAAGCCGCGAAGTTTTTAAAGCCTCGGCGCCACGCGGCAGCACCCATGGCAGCATCAGCAGCACGCTGAAAAAATTGCGCCAGAACACGATCACGGTGGTATGCATCGGTTCGGAAAGCATACGGATGAAAATATTCATCAGCGAGAATGATGCGGTGGAGCACACCATACAGCCAATAGCTATCAGGTAGATTCGACGTGCGGGAAGGTTGGCAAAAGCATGCATTTGCGTTAGCCTACCGCGAAGGAAGCAACGCAGCGAGGAGTTTGCAGCCAATGCGCCTGCAGAAACCATCTATCATCCAGCAGGGGGTGGCAAAACCATCACAGCCGATGGTGGCCGCCGAAATGGCCGCATGGCGCGCGCGCCGGCAGCAGGCTATGCGCGTGTTTCAGGAAACATTGCGCGTGGAAACCTTGTGGCGCGACTTGCGCGATGCCACCGATGCTTGCCTGCGCGGCCTTGTGCCTGCCGATGCAGATTACGCCGTGCTGGCAGTAGGTGGTTATGGCAGGGGCGAGCTGGCACCCTATTCGGATATTGATATGCTGATTTTAGTGCCCACCGATACCAACGAAGTCACCCCAACACCGCCATGGGTTGCCGCATTGTGGGATAGTGCACTTATCATTGCGCAGCATACTCACACCATCGCATCGGCGTGCGAAGCCGCGCACAAAGAACATACGCTGGCATCCAATTTTTACAGTGCGCGATTTATTGCCGGGAATGCAGCACTTGCTACTGCGTTCAAAAGGCGCTTCCGGCGGCAATTAACGGTGACTGCGCGCCGCCAGTTTACGCAGGCGAAACTACACGAGCGCGATATTCGCCACACGCGCTACGAAGATTCACGCTTCGTGCTGGAACCGCACATCAAGGAAGGCAAGGGGGGCTTGCGCGATTTGCAAACGCTCGACTGGATCGCGGGTTACGGCGCCGGCGTGCGCAGCATGCGCGGGCTGGTGGCGCAGGGTATTATTTCGCCTGCTTCGCACCGCGAATATCGGCGCAGCTATGTATGGTTTTCGCAGGTGCGCGCGATGATGCATTGCCTGCAAGGGCGCGGCGAAGAACGGCTTTCGTTTGCGCTGCAAACCTCGGTGGCCACAGCGCTTAAACTGCCTGGCAAAACTGCGCAAGCACGCGCCGAGAAATTAATGCTGCATTATTTTGCGGCCACGCGCATTACCGGCAATGTCACACGTGAAATGGTGGTGGGGCTCGAGGCTGCAGGGTTGCATGTGCCACCACAAGGGCAGGCGATTGCGCAAACCACACCGCTTCACGAGGGGCTGGAAATGCACGCTGGCAGGCTGCATTTCACGCATAGCCGCAGCTTCAAACATCGCCCGCAAGATGCACTAAAAATTTTCCTGATTGCGCACCAGATGGGGCGCGATATTCACCCGGCTTCGCTACAAATGATTCGCGATGCCTTGCCCCGCCTGAGCCGCAACATTCTGCACGAGCTGGAAGCCGGGCAGGTGTTTATGGAAATTCTGCTGGGCAAACACCCCGAAATGGTGCTGCGCAAAATGAACGATATTGGCTTGCTTGGTGCGGTGCTGCCCGAGTTTGGCCGCGTGGTGGGGCAGATGCAATATGATGGCTACCACACCTTCACCGTCGATG
>JBILFK010000079.1:0-7112 GCA_044351685.1 Rickettsiales bacterium
ATTCAGCCCATACACGTTATCGGTGTTTACTTTGAAGATGGCAGGCGTGAAACCTATTATGCCTACCAACAGGATCGGTTAGCTGGCGATTTGGGTGAAGCAGAGGCAAGCGAGTTAGCCGCGCAGGCCGGGTGGTAATAACATGCACCCTTCAAGCGAAGCATACCTAAAACGCATTGTGCGCGAGAGCGTGCACGAAACCCTGAGTAGCCTTGGGTTCACCACTGAACAACCACATCAGGTACAAGCTGATATGATGTATTTGCGTAAAGCCCGCGTTGGTAGCGATGAAGTGGCAAAATGGGTGAAGCGCACCACGCTTTCGGTGGCGGTGAGTGGGCTACTTTATGCGCTGTTTCAGGGCATCAAACTAGGAATGAGATAACCGTATGATTGCATTATTTTCAGCGCTACTGGGCTTTGCCAGTGCGGCGTTTCCCGAATTTATTAAATTGTTCCGCGATCAAAAGGACAGGCAGCATGAGCTTGCCCTGCTGAAGCTGCAAATGGAATATGACCGCGAGAAACTTGCCGCACAGCGCGAGAGTGAAGTTGGCCTGCAGCATGTGCGCTTGCAGGAAATTCAACTGGCTGCTGATACAGCCGAACAAACAGCCTTGAATGCGCGCATTCAAACCGTGCATGTGCCGTGGGTAGATGCGTTGGCCGGGAGTGTGCGCCCAGTGATCACCTATCTGTTTTTTGCGCTTTA
Organism: Rickettsiales bacterium; assembly: GCA_044351685.1. Classification (GTDB taxonomy): domain Bacteria; phylum Pseudomonadota; class Alphaproteobacteria; order Rickettsiales; family UBA3002; genus JALHRI01. The sequence continues at coordinate 713 of JBILFK010000079.1, forward strand.
TGCACTTATCAAGCTGGCGCAATTTCAGGTGTTGGTGGCACCAAGCCTGCCGTGGGTTACGGCATTAACACCGGCACAGGCAATGTTAGCTATTTGGAATGAAGATGATATGGCGCTGTTTACCGCCATTATCGCCTTCTGGTTTGGCCAGCGCAGTCTGGTGAAGTTTCGCAGGGCATAGCCATGCGTGCTTCTGCCGCGTGCATAGGGCTTATCAAGCGGTTTGAAGGGTTTTCATCGACTGCCTATTACTGCCCTGCAGGCTACCTTACCATTGGCTATGGGCATGTGCTGAATGCTGAAAACACGATGGGTACCATCAGTGAAAGCGAGGCAGAGATATTGCTTATGCAAGATATTCGCTATGCCGAGCGTGCAATGGGGCGGCTAATTGTTACGCCCCTTACGCAGGGGCAGCACGATGCGTTAGTATCGTTCACGTTTAATTTGGGGGCAGGGGCGCTGCAACGCAGCACTCTGCGGCGCAAAATTAACGCAGGCTTGCACGAAGAAATACCCACCGAGCTGATGCGCTGGGTGTATGCGGGGGGCAAAAAACTTGCAGGCTTGGTGCGCCGGAGGCAGGCCGAAGCCAACCTGTATATGGCATAACGCGGCAAGGTTTCATCAAACTGTCATACACGTGACAGCAGGCTTTGTTAGAATAGAGCGTGGAAAACTATGTTGAGCAAGCATGACGGATGACGTAGCAGAGGTTGAAGAAGGCGTGGAAAAAGCACCTACCGCTGGTGCAGGCGCGGCTACGCCACCGCCTGAGGTAAAAGCTGTAGCACCCGTAAGCGGTGTTCTCGAAAAAACCGGCATTCGCAAAGCCGAGTTCACCTTAAAATCTGATAAACTGGATGCTGCCGCCAAAGCCTATAACGATGCGCATACAGCTGCTGAATCGGCGGTATCTTCATTGCCGCAACATGCGGCGTTTACGGATGCCTATAACAAATGTGCCGAACTTGCCGAATTCGAAGAAAAAACCGGCCAATGGAAACTAAAATCAGGGGCTAGCCAAAGTGATTTCCAGAAGCTGCAGCAAGCGTTCGACGATGCCAAAGGCAAACTGAATAATGCCGTGCTATTTGATTCAACAGAAGTACCGGCATTGAAAGCACTGCGCGAAGCGAAGCAAAAACTTTCGGCATTCACGAACCCGGTATGGGGCAAGGTAAAAGCCATTGGGCTTGGCGAGGCCGTGAAAGATAACCTTTCCTTCTTCAGTGAAAATGCCCGCAAAGGCCGTGGCCTTGAAATGTCCGCGCGTGGTGCGGGGCTTGGCGCATCGCTGTATTGCGGCTACGAAGCAATCAAAGGACAGGATGCCGAAGGCAATGATCGTTCCACCAATGATAGATTATTATGGCTGGCAGGTGCCGTGGGCATTGCCGGCTTAGCCATCGCAGCGGGCGCTGCGCGCTAAAGCGAAAACAATTCCTTAAATTTTTTGGTGTGTGCCGCGCTTAAGCGCACCGTGATGTTTTGTGTGCCATCGGGTTCGCTTTGGCTGCGCAACACCATGCCATGCGCATGCAGCCATGCGATGGCTTTGCCTGCAGATGCGGGAAGCTTCATCACCGTTTCTTTCATTTGGTGGCTGCCGAGCGTGTGGGCAATGGTTTGGCACAGCATGGCCAGCCCTTCGCCGGTGATGGCCGATGTGCGAATGACAGGGTAGATTTTTTCTTCGGCCAGCGGGGTGTACCCCTCGGCATCTTCTTCCAACAGATCAATTTTATTATGCACTTCCACCATATGCTGCTGGAAGGATTCATCGCCGAACAGGCCTTTCAGCACGGCCAGCACATCGCGTTTTTGCGCGTAGGTGTCGGGGTCGGCGATATCGCGCACATGGAGAATCATATCGGCTTCAAGCACTTCTTCGAGCGTCGCACGGAAGGCGGCGATAAGTTCCGTGGGTAAATTCGAAATAAACCCCACCGTATCTGATAACATAATTTTTTCGCCCGTGGGCAGAGTGAGGGCGCGGATGGTAGGGTCGAGCGTGGCAAAAAGCATATCTTTAGCCATCACATCGCTGCCCGTAAGGCGATTAAACAGCGTTGATTTCCCCGCATTCGTATAACCCACAATCGCGACCAGCGGATAGGGCACATCGCGCCGCACACTGCGATGCAAGTTGCGTGTGCGCACTACTTTTTCGAGCTGTTTTTTGATTTTGATGATGCGCTCGGAAATTAACCGCCTATCCAGCTCGATCTGTGATTCGCCAGGACCACCGAGGAAGCCGAAGCCACCGCGCTGACGCTCAAGGTGTGTCCAGCTGCGCACGAGGCGTGATTTTTGATAGGTAAGCGAGGCCAGTTCCACCTGCAATTTACCCTCGGCGGTGCGGGCGCGCGCGCCAAAAATTTCGAGAATCAGCGCCGTGCGATCGATCACTTTGCAGGTGAGGGCTTTTTCGAGGTTGCGCTGTTGCAGTGGCGATAGCTGGCAATCCATGATCACTACAGTGATTTCGAGTGCCTCGATGCGCTCAGCTAATTCTTCGATTTTGCCTTTGCCGATTAGGGTAGCGGGGGTTTTTTGACGCAGTTTCACCACATGCGCTTCGGCCACTTCCAATTCAATGGCGGCGGTTAAGCCCACGGCTTCTTCGAGTGCGCTTTTTAGGCTGCGCGCATCGGCATCACCCGCACGCGGGCTAGCCAGCGCAACATGGACAACCAGTGCACGCGAAGGCGTGTTCATTTAGGGAAGTGGCTTATTGTTGGCCATCCGCTGCGGCGGGGGCATCGCCATCATCTTCGCCTTTATACAGGCTGATGGATTGCGATGGCACAATGGTCGCAATTGCATGTTTATACACCAGCTGCACTTGTGGCGAGCGGCGCAGAACCACACAGAAATTATCGAAGCCGGAAATATTGCCCTGTAATTTCACACCGCTGGTGAGAAACACGGTAACAGGCACTTTTTCTTTGCGCAGGGTATTCAGGAAAACATCTTGGATGTTTTGGGATTTTTCAGCCGCCATGGAAGCCTCTTTTTGTTATTGCGGGTTAGTGTTCTTGGTTTTATCAGTCATTGTGTGACCCGATGCAGCGTTTTTAGAGAACGCACCGGAAAATGCAACAGGGGTTTTTAATAATTATCATGCCTCCGGCTCGGACTGCTGTCCTCGCCATGCTTGGACTAGAAAAATTGGTGGCTATCCACCAATTTTACGCGCTTCAAGGCCGCTTCGCGGGCTCAAGGCTGACTCGGCCTGCTGGCCTCGAATAACACAAAATAGCGCTCCTTTAACCTTCATGAAACCTTCACACACAAGAGGGTGCCATTTTGCTATTCTGAAATTGTTAGACGACGAGCACAATTTCTTCTGTGCGAGGAGAGCTTGGGGTGGTAGAGATACCACCCATTTTTTTTGGGTTTGGCTCAAAGTCCTTCGGCTAGCGCCTCAGTGTACTTTAAGCCAGATAATCGAATGTGCTCACTTGAAGCGGTTCTGCGCTCGCACATAGAGTCTTTTTCTATTCATTGTCACCCCGACTTTTCGTAGAAAACGTCGGGGTCTATTCTTGCAAGAATGGTTCCCGACGCGCGTTTTTCTCCACTTGCTCTGTGCTCCGCACAACCGCTCGCGTACATACGCGGTCGGGATGACAGGTTAGGCGGCGTCGGCGGTTTCGGCCAGTTCAATGCTTGTGCTTGAACCTTGCTGCCACTGCCCAACATTACCGGCGCCGCAGACATCGTCAATCCAGCCCCCCACGGTGTATTCATTGCCAATCGTGAGCAGTTTTACAGGGAACTTAATGGAAACATTGCGGGTAGATTTTTCACTGCGCACTTTTTCTAGCACTTCGAGTGCGGTTTTACCTTGTGCCAGTGCATCTGCATCCACCTTATAATCATCCAGCTTCACCCACTGCCCACGGGCGTGGAGTGAGCCTTTGGCGGCATACGCCTCGGCGAAGATGTGCGAATAAAGTTCTTCCGTCACGTGCGGTACAATCGGGGCGTACAGCTTCAAAATGCCTTCAAGGCAATAATAGAGCGCTCGCACGGCAGATTGTTGCTGGGCGGCAGTAAATTTGCCTTCTTCGTTATACACACGCGCCTTGATGAGTTCGAGGTAGTTATCGCAGAAATCGGCCCAGAAAAATTGGTTGGTGGCATCAAGCGCGACGGCATATTCATAACCATTAAAGGCATCGGTTGCGGCTTTTACCGTTTCGCCGAGGCGCGATAAAATCCACTGATCCAGCACTTCGGTAATGCCTGCATCGGTGGCGGCGGTTTGCGGCGCTGCATTCATTTTGCTTAAATGGATGGCGGCGAATTGCGTGGCATTCCACAATTTGTTCACCAGTTTTTTGCCAATTTTTAGCAAATCAGGCGAGAAGGCGGTATCTTGCCCCAAACGCGATGTGGCCGCCCAATAGCGCACGGCATCGGTGCCTTTTTCTTCGATAAGCGCCACGGGGGTGACCACGTTGCCCTTCGATTTGCTCATTTTGGTTTTATCCTCAGCTAAGCACCAGCCCGATATCATGAGGTTATGCCAAGGAATGCTGGCATTATGCAGGTGTGCTTTAACCAACGTATAGAAAGCCCATGTGCGGATAATTTCGTGCGCTTGCGGGCGCAAATCGGCGGGGAAGAGTTTTTGGAATCTTTCCCCCTCACCCCTCGCTGCGCTCGTTCCCTCTCCCTCAGGGAGAGGGGTAGGGTGAGGGCATATTGCCCCCGCGCTTAATTGTGGCGAAATGGAGCTTGTTGCCCATGTGTCCATCACGTCAAAATCAGGTACTACTTCTAACTGAATATCAGAATTTCCAGAGAAAATAACATTACCGTTTATGTCTACGATGTCCTCAGATGCAAATGCCCCGATTGAGCCAACTGATTCAAAGGTCAATCCCGGTATTTTAATCATACCTTTTGGCAGTTCCGCCAGAGGGTTTACAGGCATTGATTGCTTGGGTTGAGGATAAACAGCTGTAAACGCATCGGTGCTACCGTATTTTCTTACATACCAAACCGGAAATGGCACGCCGAAATAGCGTTGGCGCGAAATGCACCAATCTTGGTTGAGGCCATCGATCCATTGCAGCATGCGCAGCTTCATCCATTCGGGGTGCCATGTGCATTCTTCGGTGCGGGCTTTTAGTGCCTCTTTTTTATCGGATACTTTTACGAACCATTGTTCGCTTGGCAGAATTTCCAGCGGTTCGCCGCTGCGCTCGGCGCATTTAACGCTGTGGGTAATGGGTTTAACATCAACAACCAAGCCAACTTCTGCGAGCATGTTCATGATTATCTGTCGTGCCCCAAAACTTTTAGGGTCAGAGTTGCTCACTCTTTTGTTTTTAATGGCTTCAACCAATGCCTCGGCAATACCGATATTGCGAAGCGCAGACTCATCGAGTTTGCCGTATTTATTGAGAATCACGCGGGTTTGCAGCTTGTGCTTCTCCCACCATTCTTTGTCGGTATCATCACCGAAGGTGCAGCACATAACTAGGCCGGTGCCTTTTTCTTTATCCACTTTTTCATCAGCAATCATGGGCACACGCACCCCGAACAGGGGCGTGATGGCTTCCTTGCCGGCATATTTATCGGCATCATCGGGGTGATACATGAGCGCGACGCAGGCGGGCAGAAGTTCTGGCCGAGTGGTCATCACCGGCACCTTCACACCATCAACCTCGAACAGAATAATATTCTGGTGGCTGGCCATTTCCTTATCAACGATTTCAGCCTGCGCGATGGCGGTTTGATCGACGGGATCCCAGTAGAATGGGCGTAGCGCGCGGTAGCAGTGGCCCTTGTTCACTAAATCCAGGAAGCTGGCCTGCGATAAGGCGCGGCTAGAATCAGAAATCGTATGGTATTCCTGCGCCCAATCGACTGACAGCGCGATCGATTCAAAGAGCGCGCGGAATTCTTTGCGCGCTGCTTCGGAAACGCCGAGGCAAATTTGAATGAATTCTTCGCGCGATTTATCGACGGCGCGAATTTTCTTTTCTTTCTCGACCAGCCGCTCGGTGGGCAGGCCGTTATCGTCGAAGCCCATAGGGTAGAATACGTTTTTGCCCATCATGCGCTGATAGCGCGCCACAAAATCGGCCTGCGTATAGCTGAACACATGTCCCATATGCAGCGTGCCCGAAACGGTGGGCGGCGGGGTATCGATCACAAACGAATTTGCGCGTGATACGCTGGCATCCCATGCGTAAATTTTGTGTTCTTCCCAATGCTTCTGCCACTTTTTTTCAATCGCGGCGGTGTCGTAGGTTTCGGGCAGGGGGGTGGTTTTATGTGTGTAGCTCATGCCCACCCTCGTAATGCGGAGAAAAGGCAATTGCAAGGCGAACGGTATCAGGATTCGGAAGTGCTGCGCTTGGATGCAGGAATGCTCGTG